>WSZT01000205.1 GCA_013139985.1 Candidatus Methanophagales archaeon
ACAGCTTTTGTTACCTCTCTCTCTTTTTCTTCCATATTTCCCTTACCCTCTTTGTTATAAATAATTCATACATGTGCATAAATATATTCATACAATACATATGATTGAAAGAGACAAAAAATCGTTGAAGATGCGTATCGGGAATCTCTCTGTCAAAAGAGTACCGCCTTTATTTCCAGAACTCTGCTAATCTCATCTATTATTTCCTGTATTTTTCCTTTTACTTTCTCCCATGCTTCCTGAATAGGAACAGCAGTATAGACGTATTTAAGCCTTTTACCCGCTTCTACTTTTTTAATTATAAAACCTTCTTGGTCTAATCGCTGGATATATTTCCGTATTGTTCGTTCTGAAAGATTCAGCAGGTTTTGAATTTGTTTTATCGTTAACGAAGAGGTCTGTAAGAGATTATAAATTTTAATTTCAATTGGCTTAAAATTAAGAAAGCCTAAAATAACATTCAATAACGCTATTGGCTCCGTCCCTTCTTTCAGTGCCTTTTCTATATCCGCGATATAATTTCTTTTTACCATGATGATTTATACTATGAACGAATTGCTATATAAATGTTGCATATGTATGAATTCTTTTTTGCCTCTTTTTTATTCCAGTACCCTCTTACCTATTTCTACTTTTTACTAAAGTATAAAGGTTTTTAGTTTTAAATTTAGATTTGAAATTTGTTTGGACTGCATCTGTGACTTTCAGGTCAGGTATATCAGGATTGAGCCATTTACTTACTTCTCTACGCTCCGTCGGCGGCTCACCACGCTTCATCATGTTCACATATTTATTCAGTGCATTCGCCATGCGCGTTGCCGCGGAGCTGAGTAGCCAGCTTTTGATGCTTTTTGAGTTCTTGTATCCCCGCATGAGTTTCGGTACAATCTTCAAATCGTGGTCTATGCACTCACCCATGAGCTGCCAGTGCTCCGGTGTCATTTTCGCCATGGTAAACGATTCGTCGTTATCTAAAATCGAGCCACGCATTGAAACGAAGTTCATCGGCACGATAAGCGACGAAATGCCTTTCAAATCCTCTACCAGCTCGATACTCTTTATTACATCGTCCGTAGTTTCTTCCGGCAGGCCATTTATCATTGTCGCAGCGCAGAACCAGTTATTATCGTCGAGGATACCAAAAGCTTGCGTGACTATCTCCTGCCACTTCTCTGCTGGCGCAGGTAACGCTTTGCCCCGCATGTGCTTCGCGATCAGCCGTGCACTTCCGGTCTCTATTCCCGTTTGCGCACCCTGCCAGTCCTGATCTAGCATGGAGTGGCATGTTTCTGAAACGGCATTTAGCAGACCGGGATTATGATAAACCGTGGCAAGAGCTATGTGACTCGCTCCAACACTCTTTATTCCTTCAACAGATGCAACACTCTTGATTAGATTGAGAACACGCGCATCATCCGGTGCTATCTTTTTGGCGCCGTAACGCAGAATATCCTCGGAATGCAAACATATTGAACGCTGCCCCGCTTCTACATTAGTCCTCACGTCTCTTACAACATGCTCGACTGATTTAAAACGAAGCTTCTGCATGGTCGGCGTGCAGAAAGAGCAGCCTCTTCCGCATCCTCTGCTTATCTCGACCAAGCCGTGAATTGTGGCACCTCGGATGTTAGGAATCTCATCTGTGTTTGGCTCTTTTCCATTTATTATCCCCGGCAGTTCCTCACCCTCAAGTATAGATTTGAACAGTGCAGGAATGGTGAGTTCACCCTCGCCAAGATGAACGTAATCAATGTTGAGTTTGTCCATTATCGTTTCATCCGCTAACTGCCATGCCGCTTTACCACCGGCTACCACTATTTTCTCTTTCATTACGGGCTTTCGCATCAGTTCAAAGAACTTCACACGATTGTACGGTGGTCCGGTATCCACAATGTCAACGAATTCCGAAGTGGGAGGATTGATGCCCAGGAAATCATGTCCACTAATTCCTATTATTTCCGTCCTGCTGCCAACCACGTGCTCCAAATCACGTGGATGGACAACTGCGACTTCATCCTCGCCAAACACTTCTGCTAAGCAAGATTCAACAATTCTGAGCCCGAAATCTGCATACACCGCTTTACCGTTCTTCCTCGGCACTGGCGGAGAGAAAACGCTGAAATAGAACCATTCAGGGAAAATACCCTGCGGCATGCAGGTGGAGAACCCTATAAATATCCCCCACCGATACTTGCTCATCATCGTTTCATCGGCAGTTAGCACGATTTTAGGGCTTATTTCTCTTTCCGCGAAGGCGGTACCTGTGTTTTTCATTTTTATTCCTATTCCTTCGGAAAATCATCCGCGGGGCTTTCAACCCTTCTCAAATCGTACCCATAGCATCCATAATCGAACTGCGCGTGACAATCCCTACAAGCGTATCGTCGTCAATTACAAGTAATCTCCCGATTCCCTCCTCGGTCATTTTCTCCACCGCCTTAATAACTCCCTCCCCTGGACTGACACAGACTAAGCGTGTACTCATCCTTTCCTTAACACGAACGCTATTCCAGTCTTCTCTTTTCACGCGAAATAGATCTTTATAGGAAATAACGCCGGTTGTTTTGTTCTCTTTATTAACCACAGGATAGCCCAAATGGTGATATTCGCATATCAAGGAAAATAACTGCTCAAGACTCGCATCTTCTGTAATCGTGATGACCTCTGGTTCCATAATAGCACCTATTGTAGTATCCCGAAGATGTGCGTTTAGAAGTTTTCTAAATTTTCTATTTAGTTCCATCATACCTCTCCTATTTTTTATCTTTCCTTGTTTGTAAGCAGCACCAAAATCGCAGGCACCACTGTAAGTGCAGCAACCATACAAAACACCACACCCGTTGCCATCATCGTCCCCATATCTACCATCAGCGGCAATTTACCGAGTGCAAGGGTTTTGAAGCCTATCATCGCCGCTATTGTCGTTATGGTCATCGGATAGAACACGTGGCTAATTGTATTTACCATTGCTTCCTCTCGGTTTCTGCAGGGAGCATTTTGATCAAATTTCCCTGAAGGTTGTTGCAACTCGTATCTAAACCGTTTTGTAACTTGAATGCCGAAATCTATCCCGATGCCCATTATCATCGCAAGCCCAGCAGATGTAGGGGGTGTTATCTTCATTCCCATCAAGACGAGCGTGCCAAATGCCCATATAACGCCAAAAACAATCGTTAGTAAAGCAATAAGGCTATATTTAATAGAGGCAAATATAATGATAAGAATGAGTAAGATAGCAGCAAAGCAGACAAGAGCTGTTTCCGACATCGTTGACTTAATGAGTTCTTGCATCGTTACCATTATCACGGGACTCGTTGTATCGCCAGTCATATCAACAGATACACCATCTGGTTTATCTATTTTCATCGCTTCTCTTAATCCCGCAACCACCTCTTCTTCATTTAGATCCTCTAAAATGTTCAACCTTACTACGGTCATTGTATAGTCATCGTTAATATAATTGCTTATCCTTTGCTCCGCTATATTATCCTTCTTCAATAGTGACTTCACACTTCTTAAAGAACTCGGTATTCTACCGCCATTCAGTTCTTTTATAACCTCTGCAGCACTTTCTGCACTCACCACACCGTAAACGAGTTTTGCACGTTCAGAAAGCAAATCAACGTATCTCAGTACTTCAGGATCTCGGACATCCCGTATCTCCTCTGATCTTGCATATCTTGGCTCGGTTTGCACTACGATTGTAGTCGTAGTGAAGCTACCCGCAAATTGATCTGCTATTAGCTCGAATGTATTTATCACTTCTATATCTTCAGGAAGCCATTCCTTCTGCGATATTACTGTTGTTTCCATCAATGACGCGTGATAACCCGTGAAAAGGGTGAACATAAGCAATATAGCTAAAACAACAATTGCGTGATGTGATACAAACTTCGCATACTTCTCCAAAGGTCCTTTGCCCCATTCCCCTATTTTATCTTTCATTTCTTATCCATTTTTGCAGTAATCCCGCTATTTTCTTCGCTTCTATACGCTCTTCAAAAACGATAAAACACGGATTTACTATAACAGCAGCGATCCAGCAGTAGATTATACCCAGAGCGAGTGTCTGCCCCAGATCCTGGATCATTGGCATTGCGGAAAGCGTTAAAGCAAAGAAAGCAGCAGCAGTCGTTGCCGCGGAGCCAAACGTTGAGGATCCTATATTAGTTATCGCAATTTTTAACGATTCCGCAGAGGCATGTCTCTCTCGTTCTTCATAATACCGCGAGACCATGAATATCCCGTACTCGACACCAAGACCGATGATAACAGCACCTACTATAACAGTACTGAGAGATATAGGAATTCCAAGCAATCCCATAGTCCCGAAAGTCCATATAATAGCAAAAATTAACGGTAGGAATACGAGAAAACCCTTTGTTAACGACCGCTCCAGCAATGTCAGTAACATAAAAATGATAATCGCAGCTACAATAGTAGTGAAAACCATGTCCTTGCGCATCAACCTTATTAGTTCATTTATCAGCGGAGCCATACCCGTTATCTTATATTCCACACCCGCGGGTTTTGTGATTGTATCAACGTCTTTTTGTATCATATCCGTCACTGCCTTCACCTTCTCTTCGCTTAATCCCGCTATTGGGCAGGCATAGACCAGCATAATGCTAAAATCATCATTAAAAAACCTCTCTGTATTATTAAGAGAAGCTAACTTCTTCTTCACCCCGGCCATATCCTCGGGAACACCATGTTGAAAATGAGTGGCCACTGACTGAACTTTTTCAATAGATGATTCCGCTTCAAGCC
>WSZT01000155.1 GCA_013139985.1 Candidatus Methanophagales archaeon
GGCTGTTTCACTTCTTAAAACCGCTGAAAGCATGGCGATGCCCTGTTCAGTGAAAGCATACGGCAGATATCGTCTCCCGCCTCTCTGGTTTGAGGTCACAATTTGTGACCTCAATCGATTGAATTCATCATCAGTAACTTGAAACATAAATTCTTCAGTTTTTATCAGCTCATTTCCGCTCATACCAGCTTCACCTTTTGGCCCATTGAGGGTATGCACAAATGCTTTGATTTTTTGTGCGTGTCCTGTGCAGTATGCACAATACCTGTGCGTTCACCCTGATAAACGCTCATCTGCTCTTTTACTCTGTGCATTCCATCACATCCCAGTGTCCGCCTTTGTCGGGACCGATGCGTTTTATTCTGCATTCTTCTTTGAGTTTTGCAATAGCTCTTTCTATGGTTCTTGAAGAACGATTAACGATATAAGCCAACTCTTTCGCTGATATTTTGGGATTGTCCTTTATTAACCACAAAATGTTCTCCGACATTTTCTCCGACATTTTCTCCCTAGTTTTCTCCGACATTTCAGGAGTATAGCTTTTCTTACTGAAAGTTACCCTAAAAGCAATGCCCGGCTCGCTCCAATTTAGCTCTATTTCCGGGTAGTTTTTCAGGTCATCGGAAATAATTTTCAGTCCGTTACCCCATTGTTCGATAATGCCCAGCTTTTTGAATGTGGCGGCAATCAATTTATTGCGTATTTCCGACTGTCCGGCTTCCATCAGGTTAAAATCCACCGAAGGCATAAGCTTCCCCGGGCTTGTGATCTCTACTTTATCGTCGAAAACCGCGATTTTAATATCTTTACCGGAAAGGGCATAATCTCTATGAACAATGGCATTACGCACTACTTCACGAATAGCATCGATAGGATATTCCCAGCGGTCAATACGGTAAACTCCATCATACCCCTCTGTTCCCTGTGAAATATGCCGCAGGATAAATTGAAAGGCCATTTCAGCTTGCTGCGCTGTATTTATATCAATGGTTTTTCTATCGATAAAATTGCCTGGTGCTGTCCCTTTAAAACGGGCACATTCTATTTTGGCATAAGGAAATAATTTATATCTCAGCGGATCGTCGGAAAGCAAGATCAGTGCATAAGTGGGATTTTTTATTCCGTTGATCTCCTCATAAAGGCGAAGTTTCGATAAGGTCGTAATGCTTAACTCTTCACCGGTTCTTTCTTCAAAAAAAAGTTTGAATTTTTCAATATCTATTTCAGGAAGCGTTTTTTCAATATTGATTTCGCTGTCAAAAGATCTGTTTACACTTTGCCTTTCCAATTCGGCAATAATTTCGGCAGATGCCAGCCGATTGGACGAGCCGACCCTTATATAAGTGCCGCTTTCTTTTCCTTTTGATTTGAGGAAATAGGGTGGGCTGTTCCCTTTGAATACCTTAATTCGAAGGATCGCCTTTTTATCCATGGTCATAATTATAAATTCAGGTAAAATGGCAGGGTCACATTGGTCGAAGACCATACTGCTAATCCGTTCTTCCAGCGGTAGTATTGTATCTTGGTTCAATCCGACAATTTCTCGGGATTCATCTTTTACGCCAAGGTATATCTCACCGCCTGCATCGTTGGAAAAGGCAATAACCGTTCTAGCTAGATTAGATCCAGAAGGGAGCTGTTCCTTGAATTCCAGTCTTCTGCCTTCTGGCTGGTTTATGATCTCCTTAAGTTCCATCTTTTACACTCACCCTTGCAAGGTTCTCCAATATCTTCCGATTCAGTTCCGCCTCCTCTTTTAACTGCTCTTCAAACTCGGTTTTTAATTGTGTAAATCGTTCCTTGAAATCAAAATCATCCTCATCGTCCGGTAAGCCAACATATCGCCCCGGAGTCAGCACATAATCCAGCTCCTTCACCCTTTCAATGGATGCGGAATTGCAGAACCCTTTGACATCTTTATAATCACCGTCAGGATTGCGCCAGTTGTGATATGTCACCGCGATTTTTTCTATCTCCTCTTTTGAGAACTCGCGAGTCCTGCGGTTGATGAGATGCCCCAGGTCCCGCGCGTCGATGAACAGGAGCTCGTCTGTCCTGTTCCGGTATTTGCCATTGGCTTTGTTCCTGCTCAGGAACCACAGGCTGGCGGGTATCTGCGTGTTCAGGAACAGTTTTGGTGGCAGGTTCACGATGCAGTCAACCAGTCTGGCTTCCACAAGCTCCTTTCTGATTTCGCCTTCGCCGGATGTTTTGGAGGTCAGCGCCCCCTTTGCCAGAACAAAACCGGTCTGACCGCTCGGGCTAAGATGATAAAGGAAGTGCTGTATCCAGGCGTAGTTGGCGTTTCCTGTTGGTGGTACGCCGTATTTCCATCTACCGTCCTTACGTAATAGATCGCCGCTCCAATCGCTATCGTTAAACGGTGGATTGGCGATGACGTAATCAGCCTTCAAATCTTTGTGGGCATCGTTCAGAAAGGAACCTTCATTGTTCCATTTGACCTGTGAGCTGTCGATACTGCGAATGGCCAGGTTCATTTTGCACAATCGCCAGGTGGTCTGGTTGCTCTCTTGCCCGTATATCGATATGTCGTTTACCTGCCCCTGATGTTGGGCAACGAACTTCTCCGAATGGACGAACATGCCGCCTGAGCCGCAGCAAGGGTCAAAGACTCTGCCGTTGTAGGGTTCTAGCATCTCTACAAGCAATTGAACAACGCTTCGGGGGGTATAGAACTGCCCGCCCTTTTTGCCTTCGGAAAGCGCGAACTCGCCAAGGAAATACTCGAATACATGGCCTAGAATATCGGCACTTCTGGCTTTTGCATCGCCGAGCGCGACGTTGCCCACTTGATCGATCAAACCGCCAAGACTTGTCGGGTCAAGGTTGCCTCGTGCATAGACCTTAGGCAAAACACCCTTGAGCGAGGGGTTCTCCTTCTCGATTGCATCCATCGCGAAATCCACGTCTTTACCGATCTCTGGCTGTTTCGCTCTCGCCTGAAGATAAGACCAGCGGGCAATTTCAGGGACAAAAAAGACATTCTCGGCTTTGTATTCGTCCCGATCTTCAGGGTCAGCACCGGCGTAATCCCCCTCTCCTTTTTGCAGTTTATGATATAATCCCTCAAAGGCATCTGAGATATATTTCAGGAAAATCAGACCCATGACTATATGTTTGTACTCGGCAGCGTCAATATTCTTCCTGAGTTTATCCGCAGCCTTCCACAGTTGCTTCTCAAGTGGCTCTTCTTCTGTTTTAATCTCATTCTTTGCCATTCTACTTACTATACTATACTAAACTAAACTAAACCTTCCCGATTAATAACTAAACCCACATTCATGTATAATCTCAATTAGTTGATTAAGAATATTGAACTACGGAGGGTTGTATAGTATTAAAGAACAAAGTTAAATTAAATTAAATTAAGCACCGAGTAATATTTACTGCATGATAGTTTTCACACTGTCTGACGTTCCCAGCATATACGGCGTTGCCGAAGGCAATGTCCCGAAGGGCAAGGGCGTAAGTCCGCAGCGTATATGCTGTGTTAGACGATGCGGTGGCATATTATTATCACCTTTTAAAGAGTATTTAGTGTAGAAATAACTTTTAGAGCCATTGTTAAATCCATTGTCACCATTGACGATAGTCCTGTTACAGAGTCATCATAATCAACTTTGTTTCTGTCTATTCGTAATCGATCTAAATTCTGTCCTATTTTTCTGCGTTGCTTATCGGCATTATGCTTAAATTCATCACGAACAATTACATGCGCTATTCCCGTTGGTGGAATTGATTGGCCTTCAATATCACGCAGGTAATTTCGTGCTTTGCAGAAGGCAGCATAATATGCTCGACTAACAGAAGAACGTAGTTTCGCCTCTTCAGTAGTTTGACTTGCTATCTCTCCCGCAAGTTCATTTGCCAAATCCAAATAATCTGACCAATCAAACATCATTCAAATTCCACGTGAATACATAATTTTTCATTTGTATCCTCTGAGGCATCTAACCACCATTCCTCGTCTAATTGCTCAAGCATACGGGAAGCATCATCGGGCGAAAGGTTCGTGCGGACGAAAATTACCAACTCGTAATCTTCCGTAGCCTCGGGGTCCGTAATGACTTCAAGAACAAGCTCTGTTGAAGACCCAAAGTAATCTCGGATGCGCTCATGTGCTTCCAGTACTAAAGATATGAGGGAGGGTTTATCTTCAAGAAATTTAAAGACTTCTGGTTCCCTTCTGATGTTATAAAGTCGGCTAAGTAATGTTACTTCCCGACGTAAATACTCGATGCTAATAAATTTCTTCTCTAATAGTTCTGATAGCTCTCCAAAGTTTGTAATACCTCTTAACAGTACATCTCCTATCTCTTCTTGATTTACCTGTCTCTTCCTTAAACTCATCTCGACAAAACGGCGAGAAACTGAATTGAGATTGCGTTCTAAGCTACGGGATGAAGACTCGATAGATGTTTCTGAAGATTTTTCTATTAGAGGGTGGGAGTATTCTTCCATCGTAGGTGGTGTATTCTCAATACCTGTGTAATCGTGGTCAATCATTTTCTTTCTCCTCCTGTAATAAACAAGTCTTCTCTACTATTTCTTTTGATTTCTCATACAAACTCATAAAATTAGCTATGTGCTCTAAAACTGTATCTTTATCTAATCCCTCGACACCATGATGGTAGTTAAAATTATAAACAAGACTGTTTTTTCCTCTTGGTTCAATAATAAGCTTCAATAAATAAGGGTCTTTTCTGGCATAAATAATACACCCATAGTTTAACTCGTGATCGGTTAAAATGGGAGATAAATTATTAATGAAACCAATGCTAACATCGATTTTAGGAAGAACTTCTCCTTCGTTTGATTCGGCAAGCCACACGAAGTTAAGCCCCAAAGACCTGTACGGAACATGTGGCAATAGATTTATATATCCGCTTCCAACGCTTGCCAGCGACTTTAAAGTCTCTCTATCCTGTTTTTTCGCAGTAATCTGCAGTCGTTCACGATCAACCACCAAGGAAAATGTTTCCGAATCAAAGAGAGAAAAATCCGGCGTATGCACGAATTGCTTTGAGTCTTCAACGATTAACTTTTTTTCTTTCAGCCATTGAGGTGATACGATACTTGGATTATGTGCTGAAGCTACAATCACTATATCTGCCCTCTCTAATTTTATCTCCATTTTTATCTTCTTTCCATTTTAGATATATTCTAGTCTTATATTTAAAGCCACCATTTTGCCTATCGTTTCGAGGGAAAAAGAAGTTTTTCGTGGTATATAAAGTATAACTTCTACCTATAACTTTAATTTCTTCCGCGTTAATCCGTGTTAATCTGTGTCAATAATTAATTTTAGTTGAATATTATGCTTTCTTGGTAGCCACATCTGCTCTATATCTCTCTTGCATTCTTTCTCTAACCTCCGATTGGAACGGATACTGTTCAAATAACTGCCGGAAATAATATCGTTTGCCGCCTATAAAATCAATACCCGGTATATGTTTCATCTCATCCAGCCTCTATCACAGCTAGATTTAATATTATTAACATATGCGTGATAATGGCATATAAATGTTTTTATGCATGCAATCATCTTGAATGGAAGAACAAAGTCAAATTAAATTAAATTAGCACCGAGTTCTTTAATAACTTCATATCCTTTACTGCAT
>WSZT01000173.1 GCA_013139985.1 Candidatus Methanophagales archaeon
TGCTGGCAAAACGGTAAAGGTAAGTGCAACATTGACTCCCATTTCCGGGTCTGCTACAATCACTTCTACACCGTCCGGTGCAGCGATCTATGTAAAGTCGCATTTAGGTGATAGCTATATAGGGAAAACGCCACATACAGATACTGCGGTACCCCCAGGCGACTATATAATAACACTCACGCTAGAGGGTTATCTGTATTGTACAAAAGAGGTACAAGTAAAGGGTGGCGAAACTGCATACGTACATGCGACATTGACTCCAGCGACAGGGTCTATCAGTGTCAGTTCTACGCCCGCGGGTGCAGGTATATCATTCGATGGAGTACCTATAAATGGAATAACACCCTACGCGATACCAAATGTAGATCCTGGCTCCCATACAATAAAACTCACTCTCGATGGTTATCAAGATTGGAAAGAAACGGTAAGTGTAACGGCTGGCAAAACAGTAGAGATAGGTGCAACATTGACACAGATTTCCGGGTCTGCCACAGTCACTTCTACACCGTCTGGTGCAGCGATATATGTAGAGACGTATTCGGGTGATATCTATATAGGCGACACACCATATACAAATACCGAGGTATCTCCTGGCTACTATACAATAACACTCACGCTAGCGGATTATCAGAATTGTAGAAAAGAGGTACAAGTAAAGGGTGGCGAAACTACATACGTAGATGCAACTTTGGATCAAGCGATAGGGACCATCAGTGTTAGTTCTACGCCTGCGGGTGCAGGTATATCATTAGATGGAGTACCTATAAATGAAATAACACCCTACGCGATACAAAATGTGGATCCTGGCACCCACACACTAGAACTCACTCTTGGGGGTTATCAAGATTGGACAGAAGCGGTAACTGTAACGGCTGGCAAAACGGTAGAGATAGATGCAACATTGACACAGATTTCCGGGTCTGCCACAGTCACTTCTACACCGTCAGGTGCAGCGATATATGTAGAGTCGTATTTGGGTGATGTCTATATAGGAGAAACGCCACATACAGATACAGCAGTATCTCCTGGCAACTATACAATAAAACTTACTCTTGCGGGCTATCAGGATTGGACAGAAGAGATACAAGTAACGAGTGGCGAAACTGCATACATAGATACCATATTAACTCCATGCCCTCTACAAGCAGGCATATATATGAACAATGCAAGCAATTGTGTGATTAAAAACAGTAGTATAATGAACATTTCAGTCATGGGAAACTGCAGCGCCATTGGCATCGTAGTTTTTAACTCATCAGGAAATGCGATTTCTAATGGTGAGATAATAAACTGCGAACAGGGAATAAAGATTGCATCAGGAAGTAACAACACAATCGAAGGTAATATTATCAGAAATAACACTATTGTGGGAGTTTGCATAGATATCGGCGTTATAAACACGGAGATACATGAAAACTGCTTCATTGACAATGAGCCACAAGCGATAGATGACGGGACAGATAATAACTGGACGAGTAACTACTGGTCTCCCCCGCCAGGGGGCAATTACACCATACCAGGTGCTGCCGGGAGTGAAGACAGTGATCCACTGGATGAATGTCCACTGATAGAAGAACCAGCATGAGTACCTTTCGATAGTCACCGTAATGAGCATAAATGAGGGGATAACCACCCCTTGCTCTTTTATTTTTTTAGGGGCCGTGCACAATAAAGAATGATGAATTCTAACGTGACTTTGTAATATTTCATTTACCGCAGAGAACGCTGAGCGAAAGGAAATTCAAGTTAGTTATCTTATCGTGTTTTGTGCTTGCCGGGTTTGCGCCTGCGTGCTTTCGCCTGCTTGTCCCGCCGCACCATGATGGCGAGAGCCAAAAGCGTAAAGCCTAATAGGATCATGTAAATCCCAATTAGAAGGCTTATGAACTCCAGACCTTTTATTCCCGGGAGTACGATACCCAGCACGCCGAAGATTAGCGATAAAAATCCGTCCACATAGACTAACCATTTACTACTATCGCCCGCCGGTAGCCGGAAGGCGGATACGAGCTTATAGATACCTCTAATCAGTAGCCAAGCCATGATCAAATAAAGCAGTACAACAAGACTGATTCTCGGCCAAAGGATGGCGAGGAGCGCAATTGCGATACTGCTCACGCCCTTAACGATTAGTATTCCGCGACGCCCTTCATCCGCATGAAACGAGGCAACCACTTCTAATATGCCCCACACAAATACGAATACGCAGAAAAAGATGAGTATCCACCCTATCGTGATCCCCGGCATGATTAAAACGAAAGTACCAAAGAGCAAGGCCAAAATACCTTCCAGTGTTATTGCCCAGCACTCCTGAGATAAAACAAACCGATCTACCTTCTCCCCCATGACCGCATCGCCTAGTTCGGTTTCTTTACTATTGCTATTTTCTTTATGCTTCCCCTTTCCCATCTTCTCTTTTAGCCCAACTAACTATAATATAAAGCACTTTATATTAATCACTATAAAAGCCTTTGGGTTTTCGGCAAGCGGAGGCTTAACTTATGAATCTCAATTGCCAAATCATGACTTGACTGATAGATTTCCAAGTCATTATACGTCTGAAACGCCATCAATTACCTCCTGCATCCTGTATCCAGATCACTTCTTATGATTTATCAGTAAGTCAACCGGTTTCTCCATATCCTTTGTTATCTCTTCTAGTCTACCCGTTTTTATCAGATTTATACCTACGAGAGCCATAAAAATTCCACCTATGGTATTAACAAGTAAATCAGTCATTGTGTCATCAAGACTCCATTGTGCCCCCAGCCCGAAAAGAGCATCTGATGTCCATTCTCCTAATTCCCATACAACTCCGGACGCCATAGTAATAACTACAACGGCAAACGCTATTGCATATATATTTATGTAGAGTCCATCCCAGTTTTTATCTAAAAGATAAATAGCGATTAATGCCAAGAACGCAATAAGAACCGCAGATACAAAATGAGTGATTATGTCAAAATCCGGAAAGGCATAATAGACGTCAAATACACCGCCCAGGCCGACATGCAAAAACAATGCAAATACGATCAAGAAGTCAATAATCACCGGTAGTTTAAAGTTCCAAACACGTTTGAGTAAAATCGGCACCGAAAATATTATAATAGCCGAAATACATTCGAGTGTCCATTGCAAATCGTGATTCGATATTGCTACGACCAGGAAAAAAACTATTGCTATTCTCAGTGCATGAGCTACAAAAGTCCATCGTGATTCTGTCATATTACTTTAGTTGTCCGTCTAGCAATATAATATTATCGTTTACTTCTTATCTTATGATTTATCCGTGAGTCAATCCGATTTTCCATATCCTTTGTCATCTCTTGTAACCTTAAAAGTATAGTTGATTTTTTCCCAGAATCTGAACTTTCCCTCAGAGTTATATGTGCTATCTCTAATTATGGTAGTCTCAAATAGAGAAGTGGCATTCAGCGCTTCCTGAATTGTTGTGTAGTTGTCAGGCACATAATCAGAACTCCCGGTCAGGCTTTCCCATATCAAATAAACCACAGCTAACAATCCCACAATTACAAATACGACATTAAAATAGATAGTCTTAGCTAAGCACTGATATCTCCTAAATTCCTGAGTTAAAACCGGGAATGAATTTTGTCTGGGGTTTTTAGGTTTGAAACAATTGATGAGAAGAGATTGCCGAGTTGATCAAACGATTCTTGAAGTGGCGAGGGCTGGAATTAGCGGAAGAGAAGACTCAGATTACCCATATAGACGACGGCCTTGACTTTCTGGGCTGGAACTTCCGTAAGTACAAAGGGAGACTCATGATAAAGCCATCCAAGAAGTCGAGTGATAATGCCACTCGAAAGATCAGTGACGTAATCAAAAGAGCGAAAGCATGGATGCAGGAGAATCCCATTGACGCTCTGAACCCCATCATTATCGGCTGGTCGAATTATCACCGATCTGTTGTATCTGTAGTGGTATTCAAGACTCTGGACCACAGGATGTGGAATATGCTCTGGCGATGGGCTAAGAGGAGGCACCCGAAGAAGTCCAGAGCCGGGGTTGCCAGAAAGTACTGGCATAGCGATGGTTCTCGGAGCTGGGTGTTCTCCACGGACCGGAACAGGCGGAAACTCTTTTCAGTCTCGAAAATAGTCAGACATACCAGTCCGAAACTAGATAAAAAACCATATCTTTACTCTGAGTACTTCAAGCTGCGGAAACTCAGACAGAAGGCGCTAAATCGGACTGAATGGTGCAAGACGAGATGGGATAAACTAAAGGATAGTTTATGCGCATGAATGCTGAGATCAAAAGACCAAATGCCACGGAACCAAACTGCTGCCCGATACAGAAAGGGTTATGAAATGCTTGAGCGGTATGAGGGGAAACTTTCACGTACCGTTCTGAGATGAGAATGGGCGAGCAATCGCCCTATTCTTAATCTGCTTGAATGGGTAGAAGTTATACTGTATATACGACAAGGGAACAATAACAGGAATCCATTTTCTGTCTTCCCTCTTTGAGTTTAACCCATATTAACCACTACTTCTTGTGTTAATCTCGTAAAATCTCGTGGTTTATTAATTGCAATTTATTACGGGAATGCTCCATATACCACCTGGGGGTACTCATAGATCTAACGTGGTTTGCTCTATTCTCCTTTTCGCGCTAAAAGATTACTCCAGCGCCGATAATCACGTAATTTCCATGCACCTGCCTTCTTCAGGTCTAAAACACCACATACTGGCTTTTTATCCGAAAAGTGGCAGTTCAAACAATTACCGTTACAGCCCTTAACAGGCTCAAACCTTTCCCCTTCTCTTACATATATTGGTATATCTATACCCTCACAATTATTAGAACTCATAAACTCATTGTTTAATCCCCTAACCTTCTTCCCGCCAAGTGACTCAAACTCCATACAGAGTCCCAGCGTCACCTTATTTCTATCGCAAATCGTACGCATCGTTCTGAACAACTTTTTACGGTATTCTAGCTTCGCATGAAGCCGACCGCTTAGCACCTCTGTATACAACTGATCCATCTTCCTTCTTGGTATTTTAAACCTTACCTCAAGCTTGTCGTATAGCTCATACTTCAACGCTCGTGGAACGTCCATACAACTTGTTATTATGTGCCCCGCACCAGCATCAACCACTTTCTGCACCAACGTCTCTAAACCTTCTTCATCATCGGTCACATAAGGGATTATCGGATCAATTCGGCACACTGCGAATATACCTGCATCTGCAAGGCGTTCTATATTTCGCACCAGTTCGTCTGTTGCCGCACCGCCAGCCATCAGCCGCTCCCGCTTATCTTCCGCCATAGTGAGAATAGAGACATCGGCAAACGAATGCTCTTGTTTTTTTATTGTTTTCAGTGCACGTTCGCTTATTCTCCCTTTTGTTGTGAACTGCACGGGGATATTGCGGTCAACAAACGCCTTTAGTATCTTCTCACTCAATTCGTATTTCGCATTTATTCGCTGGAACGGATCACTAACAGGCGAAAGATAGCCGCAGCTCGCAACATTTAGACCGTCTAATTGCCTCGCAATTATTTTATCAAAATCAGTGAATACCGCAAGAACGCCCATCTCCCGAAAAATGCTGAAATAGCCGCCTAACGCATGTGAATAGCAAAACAGGCAATTATGGCTACAGCCGTTATAAGGGTTTATCAATAGCTTTTCCGCTGTGCATTCTCGGTTTCCATAAGGTTCTATACCATTCCCCCATCCGTGTAGCTCTTTATTCGACTCGACTAAGATATGCGGTATAGGCGATTTTATAACTTCAAATTGCTTGGTCGTTCTACCAAATTCAACGGTTATCATTTTGATATCTGTGTAAATCCGTGTCGGAAATGTGTTGTTATAGGTCATTCATCTCACTTTTATCTTTGGGACATTAACCTTCTCAAAATCATCATCTCGCCCAACAACTAAATTATCATTCTTTACTATCGCCGTAGCGACCGCAAATGCATCTGCAATGGATATTGCATGCTCTCCTTTTATTAACTTATCACCGCTCCAGAATTTTCCCTTTTCTTACATCCGTCTCTCTTGCATCCATCATAACTTCTTCCACTGTCGTGCCTTTAAATAGATCTCTTAGCGAGCCTTTTTCTTTTGAAATAACAGGAAATGGTTTAAATAAGATGCCTTTCTCGGATTCTACAACAATCGCTTTATCCTTAAACCCAATTTTTTTTCTCAAAGAGATGGGTATTGTCGCCTGACCTTTTTTCGTTTTTTTAACTACTGATGATCCCATCTCTTTCACCTATGTAATACAATAGAGAATTTTGATTTACTTCTTTTTAAAGAATCCCCTAAGAATTATTACCAATATCTTCGATTTTGACCTATTTTTAGGGTTTTTTCTTTCCTTAACTGCTCAATTTCCCATTTTTTCAGATTTTTGTCGATAGCTACCGCTATCCTATACGGCACCCTGCTTTTTGAGCGTACATAATTGATATAGGTTAAATCAAAAAGCAGTAAAAATCATTTTGACGCTCATCCTTCGTACCGTGGTTACCATTACGTGTGATGCATTGAAAACCCTACTGATAACCGCATATTGCCTCTCTCCTGGAGATCTCTTTTTGCTAATTCTGGAATTCCGCAACTTATCCATAATGCTCAAGGGATGATTCCGAGCAC
>WSZT01000071.1 GCA_013139985.1 Candidatus Methanophagales archaeon
CCTCTATTTTTGTTGGGGCAACGATTTTTTTAATGATTTCTCCCGTAATTTCTGATACCAGCGCCACCCGGACATTCGTGCCGCCTAAATCAACTGCAATTACACGTTCCATAGCTTGTTGTATATACTGTATAACTTCCAGCTATAAATTTAATTTAGGACGCAGATTTACACAAACCTTTTCTTAAAAAGAAAAGCTTTACCAAAAGAACATTTGTGTTTTTCTTTTAGCACAGGTTTTCTTTTTGTAAAAAAGAAAAAGTGTTGTGTTAATCGGTGTCTATAAGTTATTTGTCTCATCCAAAAGTTTTTTCAATATGTCTTTAAATAAACATTTAATTGCCCGCCTATTGTTTAACTCTGCTCACCGGCGATTCTCGCGAAGGGATTGTTACTGCGATTACTCCTTTTAAGCTACTCATTTTCCTTTCTCTTTTTCCATAATCTCTTTTATCTTCTTATCTTCCCAGTTTTTGCCCAGTTTGCCGTAGACACTTATCGCATGCCAAATGATCCAGATTCCCCAGAAAACGGTTACCCAGTAGAACCATAGCGTATCCGGGCTGGTAACGAGGTTAATAATGACGAGCATTATATTCACTACGACATAAGCGATTAAATGTTCGTAAAATCCCCTTAGCTCACCCACTCTTTTTTTCGCCCTCTTATAGCTTTCTTCTTCATCCATCTTTCGTTCCACCTATATGATAATACTACATATATACAAAATTTCTATTTTACAGTATATACTCTTTTCTAGGCACAGTCGAATTTTTCAGTGGAATTGCAATATCATGAATTTCACCACAGAGCACGCGAAGAACGCAGAGGCACCAGAAAACCCGAGTGAGGGTTGTAACCGTCTTAAAACTCTGCGTACTCGGCGATCTCCGCGTTGATAAAACACTGCTTTTTTAGACCGTGCCCCCATGGGTGGCTAATAGCGCGGCTTGACCTTTCATGCCGACCTCCATCTGATCCACCAAGGACTATGACCGCTACATGAGGGCCACTGGAGGGTGGGTAAAATAGTCTGCCTGTCAGACCTTCTTCTCGCATATGCTGGCGAATGATCTCACTTGAACCACCACGCCCATGATATTATTTCGTAATGACATATAACAATACATTTCCGACATGGATTTACAGAGCTTGCACTGATTTATTTTTATCTGCGTTAATCAGTGTTAATCCGTGTCAGTATAAATATTTTTGTAGGTCTTTACTTTTGGTTTTGTGGGCCATAAATAAATACTTAACCGAACACAAATGAGATTCAATTACAAATGACCCCTAATTCGTAATTCATAATCCCCAGTCGCTAACTCACAGCCCCCGCATCAAATTCCGTTTATGCGATCTATTCGCTAAATATACGAATGTCAGACTGAAGATAAATAGCGCTGCAAAATCGACAATTAGCGCGATATTCGATTGCCCTCTGAGACTGAAATTGAATATATCAACTAGATAAGTAATGGGCGAGAAGTAACACAGTATTCTTCCGAGTCCATGCAGGTCCTCTAACGGTATGAAAATACCGCTTATGAATATCAGTGGGAAGCGGATAAGACTGGAAAACATCATTACATATGATGGATTTTGAACTGACGGCGATGCCAGTGCCACACCAAGAGAAGAGAAACAGAACGCACCCAACAACATACCCAGGCACAATATCATTATGTTCAAACAGTAATTCAAAGTTATCAGCCCCACCGCTAAGACAACAACATTTATCATAATACCGAAAATCATGCCCGCTGCACTGTCGCCCAGAATAATTGTAGTGATACTAACCGGAAAGGACAGCAATCGTTCATAAGTGCCTGCCTGTTTCTCCCAGGGTGTTATTAGTGGGCCTACGGATGATGCAATAAAGAATAGGAACATAGCTAAAAGCCCGGGAAAGAAGACGTGAAAATCTACCTCCTTACCGAGATAAAAGGCCAGGAACATGAATAGCGGAAACAAGAAACCGAATATAATAACCGGCGGCTTAGTGTAATAAAGCCGGATATTCTTCTCTGTTACTACTGCGATCCCGCGAAAGAACTGGCGGTTAAAATTCCTTAATGGCATGATCTTTATTTATCCTCCGTTAATTTAACAAATGCGTCTTCCAAACTCGCACCACAGATCTCCATAGTGGTAAATATTAAGTTATTGTCCTGCGCGAATTGCGCCAAATATTTTACTAGTTTATCGGGATTGTCGGTATATAGTCGCCACTTATCGCCTAATTTCTCCTTCCGGATTACTAATCGGCTTTCTTCTATCTCACTGACATCAACCGGCGTATCAAAAGAGATTTTAACTGATTGTGTCTCTTCAAAAGTCCTCTTCAACCCTTCCGGCGTATCTACAGCCGCTATTTCACCATTATTTATTATCCCTACTCTATCGCACAGCACATTCGCCTCTTCGATATTGTGCGTGGTCAAGAAGATGGTTGTGCCTCTTTGATTCATCTCTCTGATGATAGTTTTAATCATGCGTTGGCTTTGAACATCTAATCCCGCGGTCGGTTCGTCAAGAAACAGGAGTTCGGGACTGTGAACAATAGCACTTGCGATATTAACCTGCTGTTTCATACCCTTCGAAAAGGTCTTTACCGGATCATCCGCCCTTTCCAAGAGCCCGAATTTAGCTAAAAGCGCATCTGCTCTATTCTCCAGTTCGCCGCGGGCGATACCATAGAACTTGCCCGCTAAGATGATGTTCTGTTTCGCAGTTAAGTCAACATAGATATTACCCATCTCCGGGATGACCCCAATCTTCATTTTGGCTTTGATTGGGTTTTTTCTTATATCCACGCCGTCTATCTGGACATCGCCCGAATCTGGCGTGATCAGCCCGGTCAGCATCCTGATGGTCGTTGTCTTTCCTGCTCCGTTAGGACCAAGGAAGCCGAAGATTTCGCGTTTCCTAATACCAAAAGAAATATGGTCGACTGCAGTAACATCACCGAACCTCTTTGTCAGTTCTCTGACTTCGATTGCCTTATTGCTTTCTTTCTTCATTGTGATACACTATGGCTCCAAAAAATTAAATTAAATTGGATATTCAAAAACATTATCGTCTTATACATTTGCGAGTAACTCGAGATTGTTTCGCACCGTTGCTGTTGACGGGTGATCTTCACCTAGGGACTTCTGAAGTATCTTCAGCGCCCGCTCGTAGTGCTCTTTTGCCCCTTTTAGGTCGCCCAGGTCTTGCAGGACGCTGCCGAGGTTGTTGACGTCTGTGGCTACCTCAGGATGGTCAGGGCCATATGTCTTTTCATCTATCTTCAGCGCCCGTTCGTAGTGCTCTTTTGCTCCTTGGAGGTCGCCCAGGTCTTGCAGGACGCTGCCGAGGTTGTTGACGCCTGTGGCTACCTCAGGATGGTCAGGGCCATATGTCTTTTCATCTATCTTAAGCGCCCGTTCGTAGTGCTCTTTTGCTCCTTGCAGGTCGCCCAGGTCTTGCAGGACGCTGCCGAGGTTGTTGACGCGGATGGCCACGTTGGGATGGTCAGGGCCATATGCTTCTTCACCTATATTCAGCGCCCGCTCGAAGAGCTCTTTCGCTCCTTACAGGTCGCCCTGACCATTCAGGACGCCGCCGAGGTTGTTGACGATTACGGCTATCTCGGGACTGTCAGGGCCATATGCTTCTTCTGAAAGAGTCAAAGCCCGTTCATACAGAACTTTAGCCTCTGCAAACTCAGCGCGTCCGCGCAAATACATGCCGGTTTGATTTAAAATATGCTGTGTTACTTCAGGAGCTACCTCCAGTACCCCAGCATGAGTAGCCGCCGCCAGAGCGTGAGGCAAAAGACGTGAGCACTGATGCCATGTCTGTACGTCATCGCTATCGAAGGGAAAGGCGGAACTCAAGAGACGTACAACTGTCTCTGTCCATCTCTTCCTGTCGTCTTCACTCAAACGGTCACGAACCACAGCCTGAACCAGCCGGTGAACAGACAGGAATTCACCGCTTGTATCGATCAGAGAGTATTGCCTGAGTGCTTTTATGGCACGATTCATCGCCAGCTTGTCGGTTGCTGTTGTAGCAAGTGGTTCCGGGAGATGTTTTACTCCCCCACACAAAAGATCCAGGGGGATGTCGTCAGGAGCAAAAAAGGCGCACAGATTCAGCAGATCTGCAGCCGCCTGAGATTCCTGACGGACTTGCTCCATAGCAAGGGACCATGTGGTAGCCACCGACTTGCGATCGTCCTGCGGATGGGACTCGTCTCCCCAGAGTTCCTTTCGCCGTGATTGGAATAGTTCCTGGTACTCGGTTAGCGAGATGCCAGTCGTTTCGATATATGCACCTGCCTGCTCCAGCGCCAGAGGCAGGTCGCCCAGCTCGTCTGCAAGCGCATCCGCAGCTTTCTTGTCCTCCTGCCCCGTACGCTTGCAGAGGAATTCGATTGATTCC
>WSZT01000165.1 GCA_013139985.1 Candidatus Methanophagales archaeon
AATATCCGCTATTTCTGCATCTTCTCCCGGATTCACCCGCAAGAACCATCTTGAGATCTTCTTCAACTCGCTATCAACCACATCAATAGTAATCAGTTCCCTATCCATCACACCCTTCATTGCGTATCTTCCAACCGGATATACAGAGTACCTGGAAAGGTGTCTTGGATGCGACACAACGGGATTAGCGCCCCAGTAAATGATGACCTGGGCATTGTCTCTTATCTCATCCAGCAGAGCATAGTAAAAAGGGCCCTTCTTCATTAATTCCAAATACAGGAGATTATGGCAGATTGATTCCGTGACGTCATATACGCCCTTCTTTAGCTTCGCTATTTCTAACGCTACTCGCTGAGCGTTATAGCCGCTATTGCCAAGCCCATAGATAAGGGGCTTATTCGCAGCATTTAGTATATCCACCGCCTTTTCTATTGCATCTTCATAATCTGTCTCTTTACCGTCTACTACTGCCTTCTTTAGCCTTTGCTCGGCATTCTCCGCCGATAAGAACTTTTCAACACCGAATGTGCAAGCATTTCTTATCTCTTTTATTCTGTTTCGCTCTACGTCTACCGAAATAACCACATCATCGCATAGACAGGCGCAGAAAGGACATACAGCCGTCTCTATTATTTTCTCTTTCCCATTCATTTCTATACTATAAAAATGATGATCTTATCGCTTTATCAGCCGGATTGTTTCATTGAATGAGCAATCTAAGCCGAGTTTGTTAAAGAATGTAACGATATTTCTCACATCACGCAGGAGGAACGCATCGGCATTAGGGTGCTGCAAAAGCGTAGCTTGCCCCATATCTATTATTACCGGTTCTATCTCAACTTCAGCACCTTCAAATTCGCGCTCCACATACCCTTTCATCAATATGTTAAACTCGCTGAGGTCGGCATGCACCATCGTCCCCTTCTCATACATGATCCGGATATAGGAAATGATGCGAAGAAAGAGCTCTTCTAGTTCAAAATCAGTTTTGAGTATGTCCACGGGAACATCTCTCAATCTTGGTGCTGCTACCCCGTCCCGACCTATAAACTCCATTATCAGCACATTTTTGTCAACAGCAATTGGCTTTGGTACTTCAACCCCGGCGTCAAAAGCTCTTTTGAGATTCTTTAGCTCTTTTCGTGCCCATGCAGATACGATACTTCTTCGGTCTTTCTTTATGTTCTCAAACCTCGGATCCCCAATAATATAGTCAAGCATGACATTGAAGTTGGAGGTGCTTACTTTATACATCTTTATCGCTAACTCCTCCTCTTTTGCACCAATAGCATGAAATATAACCGCTTCTTTACCGCTACTTATAGGACCACCCAACGCTTTTAATAATCCCCGCTTCGTGAATTTATACAGTGTCTCCAACGTGGGAATGTCAAGAACAGACAGCTCAGTTTTTCTATCACGATAATCCTTATTCTTTCTTTTACCTTTAGGTAATGGCTTTTCTTCCCTTTCTAGCCATTTTTCTACTTCAAATAGCCCTTCCTTCTTAACCATTCCATTTGTGGCCTTTTATATCTGTAGATAAGCTCGGCCTTTTCATCCTGAAAGTCCCAGGGAACTATTATTACTGCGTCTCCGACATTTACCCAATGTCTTCTCTTTAATCTGCCCGGGATTCTGGCCATCCTTTCTTTCCCATCCAGGCACTGCACGGTCACCCTTCGCCCGCCTAACATCTTCTCTACTATCGCCAACACTTCCCTTCTTCTTTTATCCGGAATACGCACACGTATTACTTCTTCTGTACCTTCAGGTTTCTTATACAATTTTTCCTCCTCTTCGGCTGCTAGCCCCACCTTGCGAAATATTTAGATTTAATAATAACTATCTATGTATAATGAAAGAGTAAGGCGTAATGCATTATAAATCAAATTTGGCAGTATCATCAATCGAGTAGAAAGATTTAATTATATAAAAAAGAGAGGATGGAAGAAAAGATGAAGTCGAAGAGAAGGTGGAAGAGCATCTTAACACGGCTAAGAAGAGCTTTGTTTTTCCGGAGGGGGACGGCGAAAATCGGCATCTACGGACCGCCGAATGCTGGGAAAACCACTTTGACTAATAGGATAATCCATACTTTTGTAGATGAGAACGAAGATGTGGGGCTAGCCACAGAGGTACCCCATGAGACAAGAAGAGCAGTCCGGAGAGAGGGAGTTATCATAGACCTGAAAGCTAAGTCATTGGAAAACCCAAACCCCGATTTGAATTCCGAGTCAAAAGTAAAGCCAAAGCGAGGAAAAGCGAAGCTGAAGCTGGATGTGGTTGACACGCCGGGATTAGCGACAAAGATAGATTTTCACGAGTTTTTGGCTTATGGTTTGGAAGAGGATGAGGCGAAAAAAAGGGCGAAAGAGGCGACGGAAGGCGTTATAGAGGCAATAAAATGGCTCGACGATATTGACGGCGTTGTGCTTCTGATGGATTCTACCGAAGATCCGTATACGCAGACTAATATTATCATCATCGGGAACATGGAAGCAAGGGGTATCCCGATTATTATCGCAGCAAATAAGGTAGACCTTGTGGATGCCACGCCACAAAGGATAGCAAATGCTTTCCCTCAGCACTCAGTCATACCAATATCAGCACTGAAGGGCGAGAATATGCTGGACTTATATGAGGAAATGGCGCGGAGATTCCGGTGAGGGAGTTACACGATGGAAATAAAAATGAATCTTATTTCGGAAGACAAAATAAATTCTATGACCTCGACTGAGAAGTTAAGATTTGTACTGGACGGGGTAAAGTCGGGTAATATAGTGGTCTTGGAAGGTGGTCTGACGTCAGAGGAGCAGATGAAACTGATAGAGCTTACAATGACGGAGGTGGATGATGATTTTCCTGGCATAGAGATGAGTGGCTATCCTTCTAAGCGGGGATTTTTGAATATAAGAAAGAAGGCGAGGCTAACAGTTATAGGACCCGCGAAGATGATGCACACGACGAAGAAGGATAAAGACTTAATAAGTGCGGTCATTTCCGCAATCTGAAATAAAGATGCATAAATGCTTGAAATGTGGTAAGGAATTCGAAAAGATAACAGAAGAGATGCTGAATGGCTGTCCTGAGTGTGGCGGGAATCTTTTTCTCTATATAAGGAAGGGAAAAGAAGCAAGTGCAACGGACCTGGTGGACCAGCTAAAAGTAGAAGATAAGGTGCCCCTAGAGGTGGATAAGATAGAAAGCCTAAAGATTTTGAGCCCTGGCATATACGAACTCAATCTGGATGCGTTGTTAGAGCGGAAGGAGATAGTAATGAAGATGAAGGAGAATGGCTCGTATGTAATCCATTTGCCATCGCTATTTAAGAAAAAGAAGTAGTATCTTGTTTTAAGACACAGATTTACACTGATTTGATTTCTTCTGTGTCCATCTGCGTTAATCTGTGTCAATAATTTATTTTCTTGAAATATCAAACACCCATCACACCCAAAACGCCCATACAAGATAGCGTTACTATTATACCCGCGAGCATCACACCCACGAGAATAGCAACAAATGCGTATCGGAAGCGAATGCCGAAGACGAAAGCAACTGCACATGCTGTCCATGCTCCCGTCACGGGGAGAGGAATGGCAACAAAAGGGATCAGACCCAGAGCGCCGTATTTCTCCATCCTCTGGCTATGCCGCCTTGTTCGTGCGAAAAGCCAAGTAAAGAACCTGTCGAGGATAGCGTATCTTCGCAACCAATTTGAAACAGGGCCGAGAAAAAGAAGTAACGGTATTACGGGTAGCATATTCCCTATTACGGAAAGGACAAAAGCTTCACCGTAGCCCATATTATAATAACCTATTGCAAGTGGTATAGCGGCACGGAGTTCGCCAACTGGCGTCATCGCCGTCAATATCACCGCGATACATTCGGATAGTGCGTTAATACCAATATCAACAGTCATAATCTTTATTAATAGCTCTTGGATTAAGAATATAAAAGGCTTTTTGCAAGCAAAAAGCTTTATGTAGAGCGCAAGAATTCAACGGTTGTGCTGCCCTTCAAAAATTCTGCCTTCGCCTCTACCGTGGCAGTTCCTTCGTCCGTGGAGGATGTCAGGGTTGCTGTGGCAGAAGCATGTCCTGCGAGTATCTTGACCTGGCGCTCTATCATTCCTCTGTTTGTTCTTAACTCTACCGTTACATCTACGGGAACAGGAATTTTATTATCATTATTATCCTCTATCCATATCGCCATCTGGGATTCCGATACCCCATCAGCCGGGATTTTGGTAGGTTCCGCAGAGAGTTTCAGCTTTAGCCCTGGTATTTCAGTCAAATCGCAATGAACATAGGTTGGTTGGTTTACATTAACTACCGCTTCTCTTTCGCATTTGAAATAGCCGAATTTTGCAAATAGAACAATGTGGGGGCCTATCGGGATATTATCCATTGCTATTGCCGATATACCTTGATATGCGCCATCTAATAAAACCACAGCACCGTCCGGATCAGAACTTGCGGATATTGAACCGTAATGCTCTTCTTCTTCTTCTTCTTCTTCTTCTTCTTCTTCTTCTTCTTCTTCTTCTTCTTCTTCTTCTTCATCTGTATTCTCATTTGGCAGCTTTTTGAGAATATATATTAAAACAGTGACTGCTGCTATCGCCGCTATCGCAATCGGAACGATTGGCTGTGAAGGAGGTGGCGTTGGTGCAGGAGTGGGAGTTTCTTCAGGCATTGGAATTGGTGTAACCACAGGTGCTGGTGTAGTGGTCAGCAGTTGCACTACAAAAATCGAGTCTGAAACTGAAACAATTCCTCCCTCATATCCCTCTTTTTTCACAGCGGCAGAAATAGTATACTGTTGAGTGGTAGACACCGGTGGAGCGGTATAAGTAGAAACAAATTCGCCATCTTCATCAGTCTTCCCTTCAGTTGGGTGGAGACTGCCAATTGAGAACGAGAGAAACACATCAGCGCCATCTATGCTATCGCCGTCTGAGAAGACCTGAATTATTATCTCCTCTGATTCACCAGAAAGCACAGGATTTGTAGAGATTGAAACAGAAAGAGTTGGTATAGTAACGCTTATATCCTCTGTGTCGGTGTCAGATAACTTATCGTTATCTGTTACCGTGAGTGCGACTGTATAATGCCCGCTATGAGAATATACGTGTTCTACATTTATTCTCGTGTCAGTAGTTCCATCACCAAAGTCCCAATAGTAAGAAACGATCTCACCATCCCGGTCGCTGGACGCTTCTGCATTAAATGATATGCCTTCTCCCTCTTTTATTTGCGTTGCGGATGCAGATATTATAGCGGCCGGTGATAGGAGTTCAGGAGAGCTTGTTCTAAATCCCCAGTTGTATGATCTTACCTGGATGTTCTCTGCTAAATCCATTGCTCCCCAGTTCCCTCCTTCCAGATTTACAATGTATTCTGTGTCGTGATCAAGATCAAAATGCGGCTTGAAGATCATCATGTTCTCTTTCCAATAAAAATTGCCAGGTACTCTTGACTCTCCAGAATCATACATAGAGAATGCGTATTCTGTCAATTCCATGTTCATTGACTCACTAAATGTAATGGTTATTTCCGTTCTAACAGGGACATCTGTACCGACTGGTGTATTGTCTATTACGGTAGGAGGGATTATATCCATTGGCTCTGCTATGTGCACACTCTTGTAGTCCGTCCACGCTCTGTTACCTGCCCCATCGTAGGCATTAGCACCATAACTCACAAAGGTCCCAGCAGGATAAGGTCCACCAATGTAGGTACATTTTGACTCAAAGCATTCTTCTACCGTTTCTGTATTCACGAATATCTCGATTCTATCAATTCCACTTCTATCCGATGCTGTTGCGATAAAAGTAATCTGCTGATCGGTAGTGGGATTTTCTGGAGAACAGGATAGTGCTATAGTTGGTGGGGTCGTGTCACGGGGATATGTTATTTTGAGAGTGCCATAACCCATTCCCGAAAGACCACTTCTGACGGATATTTCCCATTCAGTGCCTTCAGCGATGTCATCTTTGGAAACTTCATATTTCAGATAGAGCGGCATACCCTCCCAAACTTCTCTTTTTACCTCCCCAGTGGGAGATTTCAAGACGAGTCCAATCTCCTCGATAGCCCCTTCCAATTCCACTTCAGCGTAAATCACACCCGTCTCTTCAACAGTGAAGTCGATGCTAAAGGGATCATTTTCGCTTACTTCAATCTTCTCTTCAAATGTTGCCGCGCTTACACGGCCAGCGAGCAATCCCATTATCAGCACAACCAACACCAATGCCCTTTTGCTATCGAGCTTCTTAGCCATTTTCGTTTTCCCGCTGAAGGTGACGCGGGTAAATCCACGTGCATCACGGATTTTTAAAATTGTGGTTTGCGCTACGCAGCAAAGTTAATAATCATTTTGAGAGTATTTAAAAACATATGCAGGATTAATATATGTTTTTGTACGTGTGCCAATTATAAGTGCGTAATACTGCACTACTTTAAGGATGCCCTTTTGTGTAGACTCGACTAATTTTAGATGCGAGGATATATTAATAATCATCATAAAGAACTATTGTAAAGGAACATGAAATTCGACCCCAAACAGATAAGAGAAGAAACGAGCAATGATTTTGAAGCCGCATGGCTAGCGGGAACAAAATATGCAGATGAGAAGCGAGTGAACGAAAGACATCCGAGGTCTTTGC
>WSZT01000180.1 GCA_013139985.1 Candidatus Methanophagales archaeon
GCACTTACGGCTTACAAGGAGCAGCAATATGCGGAAAGAGGCTTCAGATTCCTTAAGGACCCTTTCTTCTTTGCCAACAGTATGTTCCTGAAGAATGAGGGCAGGATAGTTGCGATGGTGATGGTAATGGGTCTTGCGCTCGTGGTTTATAGTTTAGCGGAGAAGAAGTTGCGGGAAGCGCTGGAGAGCGAAAACGAGACAATACCAGATCAGAAGAAAAAGCCAACGAATAAACCAACGATGAGACGAGTCTTTCAGGTATTTGAGGGTATCACCATTCTTTATCAAAGTTCCAAGATAGTAAAGGTCTTGAATTTAAGACCCATTCATGGAAAAATCCTCGCATTGCTCGGCAGTGAGTATGAGAAGATGTATTGTACCTGTTATGGATAATAAAATCTTTACGTACTGCAATCTAAGGAACATAGCAATGGAAAATGAAATGAAAGCCTCGTTAGTCCACTTCACATTCTTTTCTATGCAAAATGAAAACGAAACTAGAAATAGGGGGAAGTATAAAGTATACGTATACGGACATACACGCATGATAAATCATAGGACCGGTTCATAGTCATGTAAATTCATAAATTGGGATCTATAGAATATTAAAGTGCGGAATGTGGGATACTTTATATACAATTAAATTTTAGGAAAAGTTCCGATTCTGGGAAAATGCCCCCTATAAAGATAATAAATCCTTAGTTGCCTTTCTCACGGCACTTTCTGAATTATACCTCTGCTTCCAGCCCAATTTAGTTAGTCTTGACGCATCGAGCGACATAACAGGCACATCACCTTTCCAGCACCTTTTACCGCCGGTGAATTTGAAATTGGGCGTGGTGTGCATCTCTTCACACACAATCTCTGCAATTCGCGTCACGCTTATCATGTCATCCGATCCGATATTGAAGATATTCACCTTTTCATTAGCTTCCGGTTTTGAACTTATGCCCGCAAGCATGGCGTCTATGCAATCATCCACGTAGATATATGATTTCGTTTGTTTGCCATCACCTAAGATTTCCAACTCGTTCGGATTTGATCGAATCTTATTGATGAAATCGTAAATTACACCGTGCGAGGACCGTCTGCCTATAACATTCGCAAACCGATATAACCAGGCTTGCATCTCAAAGGTATGGCAGTAAGAAGCGATAAAAGCTTCGCCGGCAAGTTTCGAGGCGCCATACAGCGAGATGGGAATTGTTGGATATTCTTCCGGGGTGGGCAGTATATGCGCCTCGCCGTAAACGGTGGAAGTGGAAGTGAAGAGAATTTTTGGCACTTCTTTTAGCCTCATTGCTTCCAGCACGTTATAGGTTGCGATTACATTTTGCTCTAAATGAACTCTTGTATCTTCCGCACCCAGCCGCACCTCGGGATTCGCAGCAAGATGCCAAACCACATCAACACCGTCAAAAAAGGCGGTTATATCGCTATGTAAGAGGTCTAGCCTATGAAACCGGAAATTTTCTTTGCCTATATGCGGGTTTATGAATCCCTCGTTCCCGGAGCTTAAGTTGTCCAGGACTAAAATCTCATGTCCCGCGTCTAGTAACCTATCAACCAGATGCGAACCTATGAATCCCGCTCCACCGGTAACAATTATTTTCATTTTCTCCTGGCTATAGGATAAGCCCCGAGAATTTTCAACATTGTCGCTTTCTTTTCAACGCCTTTTAACGCTTCTTGTATCTCCGCTTCTTCTAAGTGCCCTTCGCAATCGATATAGAACATGTAATCGCCCAATGCGCGCTTGGAAGGTCGCGACTCGATCTTCGTAAGGTTTAGTCCACGCAGAGCGAATTCGCCTAATACCTCGTATAAAGCACCTGGACGCTCTTTTACATATAACAGTATCGAGGTCTTGTCCTTGCCAGTAGGTGCGGCTTTAATACCGGACGAAGAAAGCACGATAAATCTCGTAACACTATCCTTGTCCTGCACGTCTTCCGCTAATATATTAACACCGTACATCTTCGCTGCTTCTGCGGAAGCCAATGCCGCTATTTCTTCTGATTGCGCGGCCAGCTTCGCGGCACTTGCCGTGCTGTCCACGGATTTCCGTGCAACACCCTTCAATCGTTCCCGTATAAATTGCTTACATTGCGCTAATGCATGATGATGTGAAACTATCTTTTTTATTTCTGGGAAAGAGCCATTGAAGAGTAAACAAATCCTTATTGGCACTAAAACTTCACCTACTATTTGCATCTCGTCTGCATTCTCGCTCGAAAGCACATCTAACGTATCGCCTACTGACCCCTCTAAGGAATTCTCTATTGGTACAATCCCATAATTCACTTCTTTTTTTAATACTGTCTCGGAAACGTCAAATATCGTCTCATAATATTTTATCGCAAAGTTCTCAATTCTACCGCCCTCTTTTAACCATAGCATTGCGGCTGTTTCAGAAAACGTCCCTTCTGGTCCTAATATGCCTATCTCCATTTACTCTTTACATCATCTTCATTTTATATAAAGTTTAGTTATTTGTTCGGCTAACCACAAGACAAACACCAGAAAAATATTTTATAATGTATGTAGTCGTATCATATTATATTATGTTATATTATATTACGCCTTGGTAGCATAGGGGCTAATGCGCCACCTTGGTAAGGTGGAGACCGCGGGTCCAAATCCCGCCCAGGGCTTGTCAAATGCAAAAATGCTCTTTAATGCTCACACCCGCTAAGAAAATACCGAGGCGAGAATAATAATGATGAGACACATCACATCAGAGGAGATGGCTGCTTTAGATGAGAACTGCAAATTCTATGGGCTGGTACCGATACAGCTAATGGAAAACGCAGGCGCTAACGTTGCAAACGAGATAAAGAAGCGGTTTAGAGGCGAAGGAACGAGCGTAACGATATTAGCGGGTAAGGGCAATAACGGCGGCGATGCCTTTGCGGCTGCACGACATTTGCATGGCTTTGACGTAAAAATTGTATTGCTTGGCCGTTCAAAAGATCTGAGAACAGAAGAGACGAGTAGAAACATGCGAATTTTAAAAGAAAACCGTTTTGACATTGCAGAGATAACAGACTCTTCAGAACTCAAAACGCTATATGGGTCAGAGGTGATAATAGATGCGATCTTCGGTACAGGTATAATCGGTAAAATACGAGAGCCGGAAGCAACTGCTATTAATTTGATAAATGATGCTAACGCATTTGTTGTTGCCGTGGACGTACCCTCAGGATTAGATCCCGATACAGGCGAAGCGGAAAAGGCTGTTCGAGCTGATCTCACTGTCACGTTCCACAGTGCGAAAAGAGGTTTGCTAAATGCTAAGGAATACGTTGGTGAATTGGTGGTTGCAGATATAGGCATTCCTGATGGGATGGAGCGATTAACAGGTCCTGGCGATGTGCGGATAGTAGCGAAGAGAAAAGCAAGCAGCCATAAAGGTGATAACGGTAGGGTGTTGGTAGTAGGCGGCGGCCCTTTTTTTGGTGCACCCACCTTGGCAGCTCTTGCTGCACTGCATGCAGGTGCAGATTGGGTGACAATAGCAGCACCTAAAAGCGTATCTTCCATTATCGCTTCCATATCGCCTAATTTAATCGTTCAACCGCTTTCTTCTGAGATATTGGTAGAAAAGGACGTGCCAGTGGTATCAAACTTGATAAAGCGGCATGATGTGGTGGTGATAGGTATGGGCCTGGGCGCAGAAGAAGCGACAAAAAAGGCGGTAGGAATGATAATCGAAGCTGCTAAGAACGTGGTTGTGGATGCGGATGGCTTCTACGGGTTGCCGTTGCCGCTGAAAGATAAGCACGTTATCGTAACACCTCACGCAGGCGAATTATCGAAGATTGGTGGTATGATCGGGCGCGTAGAAGTGCCACCTGAGGTCAATACGGAAGAACGGATAGAGTTTGTAAAGGAGTTCTCAAAGCGGAACAAGGTTGTCACTTTAATGAAGGGTCCTACGGACATTATATCGGACGGTGCTAGAGTAAAGCTAACCAGAAAAGGAAATGCTGGGATGACAGTTGGCGGCACTGGCGATGTGCTGGCAGGCATAACAGGTGCATTCTTTGCTATCGCTTATGACCCGTTCAAAGCAGCAACTGCTGCTGCATTTGTTAATGGCGCTGCGGGCGACCTAGCATTTGCAGATAAAGGGTATGGGTTGCTTGCTACGGATGTGGTGGAAAATATCCCGCGAATTATGAAAGATTTTGAGTGAAAAAATCTTAGCTCTCCTCGTAACCTAATTCTTTAGCTTTTTGGAAACAAAGTTTCGCTTCCTTTTTACGACCGAGTTTTTCAAGCATAACACCTTTGTTATACCAAGCTTCTTCATAATTAGGCTTGAGTTCTATGGCTTTATCATAGCATTCTATTGCCTCTTCATGTCTCTCTAATTTACCACGCTCAAAACCTTTGCTAAACCAAGCTTTT
>WSZT01000073.1 GCA_013139985.1 Candidatus Methanophagales archaeon
TTAATTATTGACACAGATTAACACAACACTTTTTCTTTTTTACAAAAAGAAAACCTGTGCTAAAAGAAAAACACAAATGTTCTTTTGGTAAAGCTTTTCTTTTTAAGAAAAGGTTTGTGTAAATCCGTGTAAATCAGCGTCCTAAATTAAATTTATAGGTGGAAGTTACACTACATATACAATAAAAAACCGAGAGAAATGAGTAGAATAACGGGCGTTTTTAACAATAAGAGATCAGTGGAGCTTGTACTCAAGAGTTTAGAAGTGCAGAGAGGTAAAGAAGAGGAGCTATTTTGGTTATGCACGGAAAACGGCGAGTTCTATTCCCATGACCTGCAAGACTTAAGCCGAAAAGTAGGAGGGGGTAGTAGAAATTGTATGGGGTTTTGTTACGCTAACTCAGCTCTTTCAATAAAAGGATTAGAAAGCAAGTTCGTAGCAGATGCAGAGATATATAATTTAAACGAATTAAAGGCAGAATGCGATATAGAAGGCGAGAACAGCTATGACGTGCTTCTACGATTACGCGAGAGACAAGGTTCTTTTGGTTTCCTGTCTAAGATTGAAGGTGCTTATGCTCTTGCATATTGGATAGACGATGAGTTGTACATAGCCAGAGATATATTGGGCGTGAAGGGGGTTTATTTCGCACATAGCGATGGATTTGCATTTGCATCGGAGCGAAAGGCATTGGAAGCAATGGGATTTCATCATGCAATTGGACTTGAACCGAGAACACTATTGAGATATAAGCTAAAAGAAGACCGATTGTGCTTCGAGAAAAGGGAGTTCTTCTCCATCGTGCCCGAGCTAAAGTCGGATAAGGTAGAGATAAAGGAGAAATTGCTGAACTTGCTGCGTGCGAGTATCCAGAGGCTGATACCGCCAGATGAACGATTTGGGGTGCTTTTTTCCGGTGGGTTGGACTCCACACTCATCGCGTATTTATGTAAGGAATTAGACGCAGATTTTGTTTGCTATACCGTGGCCGTTGAAGAGCCGGGTATGAAGGATGCTGAGGATTTGGACTATGCAAAGCAGATTGCTGCGGATTTGGGCTTAAAGCTGAAAACAATAAAAATGGGGGCTGATCTGCTTGAAAAGCCACTCCATGAAGTCGTTTCTTGGATCGATGATACAGACGTTGTGAAGGTAAGTGTGGCATTACCGCTATATGTAGCATGTGAGTGCGCAAGGGCAGACGGCATAAAAACGTTATTATATGGGCTCGGCACCGAGGAGCTGTTCGCAGGATACAGGAGACATAAACATGTGAAACCGAATGAGTTGAATACTGAATGCCTATCGGGTATTCAGTGGTTCTATGAGAGTGACCTTTATCGAGATGAGCAGGTGGCGAGAGCGCAAGGGATTTCGTTGCGAGCTCCATTTTTGGCTACGGAGCTTGTGGATTACGCATTGAAAATACCAGCAGCGTATAAACTGGCGGGTGATGTGAACCGGGTGATATTAAGGGATATAGCACGAGACCTTGGTCTCGTAGCTGTTGCGAGCAGGAAAAAAAGGGCGGTGCAGTATGGCTCAAACTTCCTTAAAGCGATAGATAAAATCGCCAGACGAGAAGGATATAAGTATAAAAGAGAATACCTCAAAACTTTATACCCATCGCGAAATGTGAAGTTGGGCTGTCTCTTCAGTTCGGGTAAGGATAGTACTTACGCGCTCTGGCTCATGAGGAAGGTAGGCTACCCTGTGGCATGCCTTATCACCCTGAAAAGTCTGAATCCTGTGTCTTATATGTTTCATACTCCTGCAATAGATCTAGCAAAGCTACAAGCTGAGGCGATTGGTTTGCCTATAATAATGAAAGAGACGAAAGGCAAGAAAGAAGAGGAACTGGATGATTTGCGGGATGCATTAAGGGAAGCAAAGCGGATATATGGGATAGAAGGTGTTATAACTGGTGCATTATGGAGTAATTACCAAAAAGAGCGGATAGAACGGATAGCAGCAGAAGAAAACATCAAAGTGTTCTCCCCGTTATGGCATATGAACCAGGAGACGGAGATGCGGCTCGTGGTATCCTATTTCGATGTGATTTTATCGGGTATTAGTGCTTATGGTTTAGACAAGAGCTGGCTTGGTAGGAAGATAACCGCGGCGGATGTTGACCGATTGGTTGCACGGAATAAATATTTTTTGAACATCGCAGGAGAAGGCGGTGAATTTGAATCTCTGGTGTTGAATGGGCCAATGTTCCAGAAAAGGCTTGTTATAATGGAAAGTGAGATAGTGGAGGAGGACGAGAATACTGCAAGATTAGTGGTGAAGGCAGCGAAATTGTTGGATAAATATCAAAAAAATCTGGAATGAACATGGATTATGAAATCATTTTTGTGACGGGCGAAATATTCTTTGATCATCCTCTTTGCGGTGTTGCAATACTGAAAAGAGTACTTGAAAAAGAGGGCTATAAAATTGGAGTGATAGAAAAACCAACAAAAGAAGAAGAAATCAGGAAGTTAGGCCGCCCTAAACTATTCTTTGGTGTGACTTCCGGAAGCATAGATTCCATGGTTCGCAACTATACGCCGTTAAAAAAATCGAGGGCAGAAGATGAGACACAGGATTATCATGAGGTTGTTTTAGATAGAGCAACAACAGTCTTTAGTAATTGGATTAAACATCAATTCAAAGGTTCTATTTTGGTTTTGGGGGGAACAGAAGCAAGCTTGAGACGATTTGCCCATTATGATTATTGGCAGAACCGACTTAGAAAACCTATATTATTTGATACAAGAGCGGATATATTATCATATGGTAATTCCGAGAAACAAATACTTGAGATTGCAGAACGGCTAAAAAATGATTTGCCTTTGTATGATATACCCGGCACGTGCATAATAACAAAAGAGAAAGTCAATACAGCTAAAGAACTTCCAAATTATGAAGAAGTCACGAATGAAAAAGAACGATTCTGCGATATGCAGAACATGTTGACAAATACGGAAGATCTTATACAAAAGATTGACAATAGATACTTATTACAATATAAAAGTCCAAAATATAGCTCTAAAGATCTTGATGAATATTACGAATTAGAATTCACACGAGAGTTGCCAAAAGAACTAAGCGGATTTGAATTCAGCGTCATAACACATAGAGGTTGCATAGGCGATTGCAATTTTTGTTCTGTAAATCTAATACAAGGCGATAAAATAATTTCACGAAGTGAAGAATCAATATTAAGAGAAATAAAAGCAATAACAAAATTACCGCATTTCACAGGTAATATAGACGACTTGGGTGGCCCTTCTGCAAATATGTACGGGATGGATTGCAATAAATGTAATGCTAGCTGCATAGATTGTAATATCTTGGATCGAAGCAATAAGAGAATGGTAGGTCTTTTACGAGAAGTAAGAAAAGTAGCGGGTGTTAAGAAAGTCAATATAAGAAGTGGCATACGATTTGATCTGACAACTCCTGAATACATAGATGAGATTACAAAATATCATATATTCAATACACTCAGGATTGCTCCGGAACATGTGAATAAGAATGTCCTTAAATTGATGAACAAAGATAAAGGCGACTTAAAGAAATTCATGGTGGAGTTCAAGAAAACCAATAGGAAATTATCATTCTATTTTATGACTGCACATCCGGGTTCTACAATGAAAGAAGCAAAAGAGCTTGCAAAAGCAATTAAGAGATTAAAGAATGCAGAAAGTGTGCAGATTTTCACTCCGACCCCAATGACAGTATCAACATGCATGTATTATACTGGGATGGATCCAAAAACAAAAAAGAAGATATATGTTCCTTATACTTATTCTGAGAAAAAAGAACAGAAGAGACTAATATTTGAGTGAATTTAATTGAGATATTCCATTCGTGTTCGGTTAAGCATATTTTGACTTAAGTTATATATAATTCTTAAATCATGAGTAGTTTCCTGTATCATTTAAACCAATTATCCCCTCACTACCTTCCATACTATTTCCAATTTGAGCCATTGTTACAGTGTAACGCATTAGATGTTCCTTGTATTTTGCCTGAAGCTGACTACAAGAGTCCCTTTCTCATTTTAATAGCCAAT
>WSZT01000147.1 GCA_013139985.1 Candidatus Methanophagales archaeon
TGCCACCACCAACATTTTTCATCCTTATTTTTGGATTTAAAGCCATATTTGTACCCCTTTTTCTTCCGATTTTTGATTGTTTGACAGCATCCTAACCACATCTACCCACATGAAACAGCGAAGAGCCTTAAAAATTAGAAGCGTGAAAGATGAAAAGAGATGAGCAACGTCCGAAGTGGTGGCACGACGAAACGAAATCCGCCGGTGTGGATTACACCAGTGCGGAGCTGGTGCAGCGGTATGACGATATGCATCAACGTTTTCGCGACTATGAGAAGAACAGCGAGTCAATCATAAACCTGCTTAAAAAAATCGTATAGATGAGCGAACTAAAATAAATATCCATTCCAATACAGCAAATTATCTTCTCAGTTTTATTACACGGAGGTGGGGTAAAAACCTTTTTAGCCGCTTCTCTATTGACCATCGAAGGTAGAGACTAAACTATTAAAACATAGAGAAGCATGAAACTCCAAGCGTTCCCTAAGCCTATTTCAAATGCGGGTGTAAGAGACATATTTTTTTCCTCCTTTTACGAGGGTTTTATCGCGGGTGTACCTCCAGTACGATACAGACTCAGGTGCATTAACCCGGACTTCTACGCCTTGTGCTGCCGATACTAATATTGGCAGAACGGTAAAAGCTGCAACTACTATTGCTATCAAGGCAAGTAAAACCGCTATGACTACCATTGACGACTTTGGTGTCATTGCGCTCTTGCAATAACTTCAATATCCTATCAAGTGTTTCCCATTTTTGCTTACTTTCTATTCCTACGTTCATTTTTTCTCGCCTTTCTATGCGGAACCATCACTACCTAATTTCGACAGCCCCCTCTTTAGCGCACTCAAACCAGAACTGCGAAGGAAATGGCATGGCTTACCCCGCAACTTACATGCTTCCTTAACCAATCGGCAAGCGTAATGACTGTTTATTTTGAGCAGTTCTGCATTTTCTTTATTCAACTGCTTTCTTTTACTTCTTAAAACATCGAGTTCCTTTTTCAGCCCTTCAATCTGCACATCCCCTCGATAATCGCACTTATCTTTTGCGCATCTAACCGCTCAACTTCGTTCTTATACGGTGCAAATTGCTTTTCCAGCCTCTTTTCCACGCGTTTTGCTGGTTGACTTTGCGTCCTGCATATCTGAGCAAGAGATTGATGCATTTCAAAATCCGCTGAAAACTGGTTCTCATGGTTAAGCGTCAATTCCTTAAAAATTCGCTTCAACCCTATCATCTAATTCACCTTCACTTTCGACTTCTCCAGAGCTATTCTGTAGTAGTCGCGTCAGTTCCTTCATCACCCTTGTTCTCTCCATATCATCCATCATATACAGCCCTCTTTTTTTAGGTTCTCCTAACTGTTAGGATGATTAGGTATTAGGTACATAAATAATAGCCCCTAAAAAGGTTCGGATATTAATAAAAAACCGAATACCTTCTTAATCTTTCTCTTTGACAAATCCCATGAATAATGCTACTGCAATGGCCGATAGAACAAAACCATAAATGAATGTCGTTTCCGGACTTACCATATCCCAAAGTAAACCGGCAATCAAGCCAGCCGGCAGGGCGGCTAAGCCCGTGACGGTGTGAAATGCACCTAATGCAGTAGCTTTTAGCTCCGATGGCGCTAAATCAACAACAAAAGCCCTCTGAACACCATCAATCATAGCATAGAAGACACCATATAACATGAATAGCCCGATAATCGAAAAGAGATTCGATACAAAGACAAGGCCAAGAGACGTCAATCCAAACAGCGTATAGCCAATGACGATAACCGGCTTTCTGCCAACCTTATCAGAGAGTGTACCTGCGGGTATTGTGAAAATAGTGTAAATCACATAGAATATCGCGTACAACAACATTGCGGTGGGATTGGATCCCAGAGTGAACCACCCGTCAATCGTTAAGCCCAGATCAAGTACTCGCAGCATTAAAAACGCATAACCAAAATGCCCAAGCGTGAATACGGTCGCAACAATAATGAAACATTTTAGCTGTGGTGTGAGTGCTTTTAAACTAATCTGCAGTGATTTAGTGACAATATGTGTCTTCTTCTCCTCCCTTACAAATAGTATCAACAGAACGGCGATTAACGATGGTATACCAGCAACTAAAAAAACATTCCGGAAACCGAGATAAATGAGTAGGATAAGACCAAGAACAGCGCCAAGGATTGAGCCTAGGCCGTCCATAGCTCTATGAATACCATATGCTTTTCCTCTTACGTTTGTGTCACAGGACTCCGCTATAATTGCGTCTCGGGGTGCGTTCCTGATACCTTTTCCTACCCGCTCTGCAATCCTGATTGCCAATACACTCGGCCATATATATGAAAATGCAAACAGTGGTTTCATTAACGATGAAAGCCCATAACCAAAAAGGAGAAAGGGTTTTCTTCTCGCTATTTTATCAGACCAGTAACCAGAGAATACTTTTAACAGGCTGGCGGTGGTTTCCGCAGCACCTTCTATCAAACCAACAACCGTGGCACTGGCACCTAATGCAGTGGTCAAAAAAAGCGGGATCAGGGGGAATACCATCTGACTGCTCAAATCAGTAAATAAACTAACCAACCCAAGAATGACTACATTTGCTCCAACGCCTTTCATCAAGCCAGTTCTAAAGTTTTTTTTGGCGTTCATATTACCTCCTCTACAAGTTCTTTTATTTTTGGTTTTTTTCTTATAACTATTTAATTTGATAATGTCACATCTCATTTAGAAATCTTCTTTGATCTTATTGCTCGTAATCCAAAACCCATCTTCAACAGGATTGGTATTGCGATCAGCGCTACCAAAATTTCGGAAATGCCGCCAAAAACAAAACTGGTGCTATAACCATACATATCAGAAAGAATGCCAGCCGCAGAAAATCCCACTACAAAACCCAGTGACCCAAAAACATTGAAGCCGCCTATCGCAGCACCCCTCTTATTTGGTGGTGATAGGTCTCCAGCCAGCGCAGTGCTCGATGGGAACATCATTGCTGCAAACACACCACAGCTAAGTATTAGTGCGATAAGGATCGTTTTGCCCACGAAACATACCAGGCACATCTCCAAGCCATAGAAAAGAGAACCGGTAACGAGGAGTGGTGCTCTACCTATTTTGTCCGAGAGTCTCCCAAAAGGGTATTGGAACACGACAAGAGGAAAGAGCAGCAGTGCTTGATACATCCCTCGCTCCGCACCACCAAATCCAAATGCATGGGCCAGATACAGCGGGAACGCGAAGATAAAAAATGCAATTGTGAATCGATCAACGAAGCTGAAGATGTAAGGAACTGCGAGTCGCTTCTCATCAATCAGAACTTTGATGGATTCGAGCATGGTATCGGGCTTGTTTTCAATGCGAACATCGTGTATCTGGGTCGCCGAAATCAAAGTGCCCATAAGGAAGAGGAAAGAGGTCAAATACATTGGGACAAACACGTTATACCGCTCTGCCAGAAAGCCGCCTAATGGTGCACCAAATGCCATTCCAAGCATCATTGCCATACCTATCACGCCCATTGTCTTGCCATAGCTTGTTTTCGGCACAGAATCCAACGCACTCGTCATCACGAGCGACCATGCCATAACCGTAATAGCGCCCTGTATAAATCTCAGTATCAAAAGAATGGGAAGTGTATTTGCCTGCGCCATAAGGAAATATAGCACGGCAGAGCCTGCAAACCCGAAAACAATGAAAAGTTTCCTTTTGCCACATTTGTCCGAGAGGGATCCCCAAATCATGGCAAAAATTACGTAGGCTAGCATTTCAAGGCTGAAAAACATACTCGCTTCTGTATTGCTGGCATTGAAACGATCAATAATAAATTCTTGGATCACAGGCGCCATAAGCGTCAAACTCAGCATCGCTACGAACATCAAAACCGCATAGATTGCTACTTCCTTAATGTGACTCATTTTTCAATTAACGAGAAAAGAAAGGATCGGTGATTTAAAAACTTTATTGGGTTTTTGAAATTATATATTTACAGACAACCACAACTGGGACCACTACGAATTTTTCTTCTATTGCAACAATTGATGATGTAGGTATAACTAAATTGTGACGCTTAACGTCAACATTCACGAATGCCTCTTTTTACTATACTCTCTCTTTATACTATATACAGGTGTAATAATATGCACATGGCAAAAATATTAAAGGAACATTTAACTTTAGTTTAAAGGAGGAAAAAAGAGAGATGGAAGAAAGAGGTGAATTTGGACCAATAGCCGGGAATAAATTGTTCGGTGCTTTGTACAATACAGAAGGGCTAATAATGGCTGCAAATACCAGGATCGTGCACGGTGTTGCAAAAGGCATATTCCGAGCAGCGAAAGATTTGAGAGCAGCAGTTATATTCGAGCTCGCAAAATCAGAGTGCGATTTAAAGGGCGGATATACGGGATTAACACCGCAAGAGTTCTCTAATGCCGTTTGCGAGATTGCGAATGACGTGGGGTTTGGTACGTGGGCTCTACATGCTGACCACATAACGGTAAAGAAAGGGACGGAAGAAGAACTAAAGGGTGTGAAGGAATTAATAGAGGCACAAATTGCGGCTGGATACACGTCATTTGCGATAGACGCTTCTTTTTTGTTTGACCTGAGTGGAAAAACGACTTTGGAGGAACTGCAGCGGAATATTGATGTGACCACAGAACTTGCTAACTTCATTAAGGAAAAGATGGCGGGCAGAGAGTTTGGCTTAGAAGTAGAAGTGGGCGAGATAGGAAAGAAGGATAAAGATGGATTGGTCCTTACAACGGTAGATGAGGCGACTACGTATATTACCGAGTTGCAGAAGCGGGAGATTTATCCGCAGGTGCTGGCTATTGCAAATGGGTCAACACATGGCAACATATATGATGCGCAAGGCAATCTCATTGAACAGGTGTCAATAAATATAGAACGAACGGTGGAGATAGCGAAGGCAATAGAACCTTTTAACGTACGAATTGCCCAACATGGCATTACCGGAACCCCGCTTAAATTCATAAGCACGAAGTTTCCTAAAGGTTTGATACTAAAAGGCAATGTGGGCACGTTCTGGATGAATCTGGCATGGGAAGTATTTGAGATATTTGAACCTGAGCTGTACGAAGACATATGGGACTGGACTTTGAAAGAATACAGAGAAGAAGCAGCAAAGAAAGGAATAACGAAAAATGACGAGATTTTTGGTAAGTACAGTAAATTCGCAATAACAGTATTTAAGGACCGGATATACAGCGTTTCCGACGATACGACACGAGAACTAGAAGCTAAAGCGTACGCAGAAGCAATGATGTTCCTTAAAGCTTTTGGTGCTGTGGCTACTGCGGACAAAGTCTTATAGGTGCTTATCTGAAATAGGATAGCTAATAGCGGTGCTATTCATACCCAGTCAGACGTTTCTTGTTTGAGCATACGTTTTGCCTCTTCATCCCTGCGTTTATGCTCTTCCTTTATCGCCACCGCACGGTTGAAGTACTCATCTGCTTTCTCATCATCGCCCGTAGTTTTGTAAATCTGCGCCAGATTGTAACAAGTTGATTCGCCCTCGTCCATAAGATAGTTGCTGAGATTCAGTCCAGTGTTAAAGAATCCAATCGCCATCTCATATTGCTCTAAACTCGCATAAGCAACGCCACAATCGTTACAAGCCTTTGCCAGTGTTGGATGAAGTGGATCTTTCTTCACGATCTCTTTGTAAATTTCGATTGCCTCCTCGAATTTCCCTTCATTAAGACGTTCTTCTGCGAGACTAAGCAACTCTTCTGCGGTCTTTTTATCATCTCCGCTGCCGCTTCTTTCTTCTACCATAACAATAAGATAAATTGCATTAGAGCATAAATAGCATGGGTAATTTTGTTGATCTCAGGCGATTTTAGCCCAGCTTACCTGCGTCTTCTCTTACGCGCATTCGCAATCGTTTATGTATTGCTATTATCTCTTCTTTTCTTCTTTCGTCTGCACGTTCAAGATTATGGAAATATGGAAACGGAATAGTCCCACCCGTTAGAAACTCCTTTATATCTGCTGTGATTTCACTATCAGGAATAGCCCCAGGATCTGCTTCAAACCCCGCCCGGTTCTCTTCCCATTTCGTCACCATATCCATCACTGCACCTTTACCCTCACGTACAAAAGCATTGCAGACTATATGAAGAACTCGTATATCGTCAGATGCTAGACTTACATTGGCATATGGGACTGCATATTCGTTACCATTGAAGACAACGGATATTCCTCCGTGTGCTGCCACCTCGTTTAGCATCTTATAATCGGTGATGCTGTCGCCAACAGCGATGACATCGCTCAACGCTATCCCCTTTTCTTTCGCTATCGCCCTCACTGCATCTGCTTTCCTCTCTCCGCCTACTACCTTAGTCGTAAAGATGTCAAAGCCCAGCGAAGGGAGTTGAACGAAAAAGAACTCGTTTAGACGATTAACTATGCGTTCTGTGTTCTCAATGTCAGAATAAAGCTCAATTATATCTTCTTCTGCTTTTTTTATTACCGAGCAGACGTCTTTTTGTATGCTTCGCTCTAAATCCAACTTCGTGCACATAATGTTATCTTCGGAGATTCCCAGTTTGCGACCTATATTGTATGCATGCTGCTCGTAACTTGTGGATATGATATAGATGTCCCAATTCTCAGCCTGTAACATCTCAAACAGATATTCGGCACCTTCTACTATCTTTGCACGTTCTGATACCCGTACTATATCTCCTTTGGTTATACCATGCAGCAAGAAGAAAGGCACAATTAAAGCAAGGGTATCTCCGGGCTCGTAGCCTTTCCTACCTTCTAGCGAGATAATATCGTCATATCTGCTTATAACCTCAAAAATAGACGCGCCTTCTTTTCCTATGAGTTGCATCACGTCATAGGCATTATCTTGTGGCGATAGCGGTCCTTCAAGGTCGAAACATATTGTCTTTTCCATTGCGAATAGGTATGTATATATTGCGGTCGTACAAATAAACCTTTCTTTAGGAAAGAAAGCTTTACCAAAGAAATTAATTAGTTAAATATAGGCTACCCTAACATTGTTATAGTATGCTAAGTAGAAAAGCGGAAGATTATCTCGAAGCAATTCTGAACATCACGGAAAAGAAGGGTTATACAAGGGTGAAGGATGTCGCCATAGCTTTAAGTGTTAAGCCATCAAGCGTTGTGGAGATGCTAAAGAAGCTGGACGATATGGATTATGTTGTATATCGGAAATACGATGGCGTGATCTTAACACCCAAGGGGCGAGAGTTAGGAAGCGTGATAAAGGATCGGCATGATACTCTAAAGGCACTTCTGGAAATAATACAGGTGCCCGCGAAAATAGCGGATAAAGATGCTTGCATAATGGAGCACGAATTGGAGACGAAAACGGTAGAGCAGTTGAAGAGTTTCGTGCGGTTCGTGCAGTCCGCACCGGATTATCCACAATGGCTTGATCACTTCAAAACGTTCTGTGAGAC
>WSZT01000004.1 GCA_013139985.1 Candidatus Methanophagales archaeon
TTCAGCAAGAGAGCCTAAGGATATATAAAGGAATTGAATGAATTCCTTATTTGAATTTCTCGCGTCAGGCACCTTCGGCTATATTACTTGGAATTGATACTGCTGCCCGTCTTATTTGAGACACTAAGCCAGCCATAAATTTCTTCTTTTGGGAATTCTGCCGTTAACTTGTATATCCCTTTTACCAGGGTCATCGCTTCTTTCCAAACATCAAGATCCTTATGAGTCTTCATTTTTTGGGGTGATGCGTAATGCGTGATGCGTGATGCGTGACATATCTCGTGATGCATGATCTATTCTAAAATATGAGTAGTATGACTTATGCTCTTCATTTTTTATATTCTTTACTTGTGGTAATAGTGTGCAAAAAAAAACACACAAGTGCGAGGTCTTTTGGGCTGCGTTTGTCGTTATTTTGTATTGCAAGTTTCATGTTCTCTTCACCAATTCATCTTTTCTTCTTCGCATAAAAAAGATTGACTTCGCTTTCGTTCACCACTCATCAATTGGTATCCCTTCCCCTTCTTCCAGTTCCTTGAGAGACTGGTTGAAGCTCCGAAAAGCCTTTTTATCTAAGATAAGCTCCAGCGTCTCAAGCTCTGCTGCACTTAAAACTTTTCTAACATTCGATTTATCCATAGCTATCACGCAAAGCTTCCGCTGCCCGATGCCGATCCTCTTATCATCTGTCAATCAATTCAGATTCGGCAGTTTATATCTGAGGCACAATATCCTATATCACCTTTGTAATGTTAGTAGTTATAATCTCCGTATTTGTTAAATATCCATCTTTTTATTTTTGTACTTGTTATATTGTCTTTAAGGTAAAACGAAATAAACTAAAAGCCATTTCAGAACCGTAAGGAGAGGGCGGATATTAAAAGCTTTTTATATGAAGAGATCAGAAATAAAAGCAAAGGGAAACATGGAAAAAGTAATAAAGGCTAGGTTCTTGGAGGGCGTTTTTAAGCCTTTGGAGCGAGTAGAGCTTGAAGAAGGCAAAGAAGTTACGGTGACAATAAAAGAAGTCCCTAAAGAGACACGGGATGCTTTTGAATTGGCAATGGGCGGTTGGAGAGGAAAGATTGATTGCGAGAACTTGATTAAAGATATTTACAAGAGCAGACAACTTTCTGCTAAAAGACCGGCAGTTGAGTTATGAACTATCTCGTTGATACAGACTGGATAATTCATGGCCTTCATGGGAAAGAGAAAGAAGTAACGAAACTCCTTGAATTGAAAAAGGAAGGGTTAGCAATAAGCGTGATTTCTTTAGCTGAACTTTATGAAGGTGTTTATGGCTCTGCTGACCCGGTTTCCAACGAAAGGGTTTTAAAAGATTTCCTGACTGGAGTTACGGTTTTGGAAATAAATGAGGAAATCAGCAAGAAATTCGGAGAACAAAGGGCGAAGTTAAGGAAGCAAGGTAAACTTATTGGTGATTTCGATCTACTAATTGCTTCTACCTCTCTTTGCTACAATCTAACTCTTCTTACATATAACCTAAATGAGTTTGAGAGAGTGGAGAATTTAAAGATTCTTAGGGCGTGAAAGCTATCTTACCTTCAACCCATATCTCTTTGGTCGTTCACTGCTAATGACCTCTACACATCCTTTTTTAACCAACCATTCGCTCTATTTTAGTTCTAGTTGCAGCCTCTTTCATATCCAATTCTTTTGCTATCTCCTTAATCGTATTTATTCAAAGTAAGAGAAAAGATCCTCCCTGTCATCCTCTGAAAACACATAAAAATCCCTCTTCTTTAATGTGCGTATTCTAACTCTTTCTGGCTAAGCGACACAACAAAACAAAAATGAACTTCCCCTCTTCTATCTCCTTTAACACTTTCTCTATCTCTTCATGCTTTATTTGCCGCTCGATTTCCGACTTCAACATCTTTCAGTAGCAATATCAATATTGACTTCGATTATTATTAATCACGTACCCTACAAAAACACCGGTCATTCCTATCTGGATAGATATTTTTGAATTATCTTATCAATCTCATCTTTTCTCTCTGGAAGGCAAATCTGATCGTAAAGAAGTTTATGGAGTTGGATAACGCAATATCGGATTTTTATGCACCGCAGATTGAAAGAGAGATGTTGGTAAAGGCATAAAATGCAGGACAAGGAAGGCGCTTGTGGGTAACCAAATTAAGATTGAAATCCGTAGTAGATGTTAATATTTTAGTTCGGAATCTCAGATACAACAAGGACGCAATAGCTAATAGAGGACCCAGAGTAATCAGGTAGTTGTTGCTGTATATCAGGTTCAAAGACGTTATGAACAGTCCTAACGCGAATCCGGCAACCGCGAATATGCCGTCTGTGGTGAGGACATCTTCCTTCTTGATTCTTATGGCGATTAGGGCGCAGATGATTACGGTGGCGGCTATTACATAGGGGGCGAGTTCTTTAAACATTGCGGGCTCCTATTTGTGTGGGTGATCGGTAATGCGTAATCTGTGATCGGTAATGCGTAATCTGTGATCTGTTACATACATGAAAGTTCCTCAGTTTTATACTCGTCTCCCATCACCCGTTACCCATCACCTATTTTTGCCTCTTAAGTGCTTTATCAGACCGAGCAGCATTTTTCTTCTTTTGGGAATTCTGCCGTTAACTTGTATATCCCTTTTACCAGGGTCATCGCTTCTTTCCAAACATCAAGATCCTTATGAGTCTTCATTTTTTGGGGGGGTGATCGGTAATGCGTGATCGGTGATGCGTCAATCATTCTTTGCTCCTCTTTCTGATGCTTTTTTTGATTTTAAAACTTTTAGTATGTATGTATGTGTTTTTTGAATGCGGGAATATTATTTTGTCTTGATAAATCAACTATGCTGTCACCTCGATGGATACCGCTTTAGTGGATGGCTCAGGAATAGCTATTTCGCCCTCCTTTAATCCTTCAAGATGGAACTTTATGGCCTCTTTCATCC
>WSZT01000209.1 GCA_013139985.1 Candidatus Methanophagales archaeon
TCAACTCACTTCCTAAGTCCGGAGGCTGGCTCAATTCGGTGAAAGTCGTGCTGGGGTTTTTAGAACTTGCTTTCGCATTAAAATTTATAAGTATTGCTGATCAGGCATACCACTGGGGAATACTTGATCGTGAAGTGTATCTGGCTTTTTGGATCGTGATTTTCACCCTCATGGGGCTATATCTTATGGGTAAAGTTCGGTTGCCACATGATAGTCCTATGGAGACCTTAAGTGTGCCAAGGCTAATTCTCTCAATTATAACATTCACATTTGTTGTCTATTTAATTCCGGGCATGTTTGGTGCACCATTAAAAAAGCTAGCTGGATATCTTCCTCCAATGTCAACGCACGATTTTAACTTAATGCAAGCGGGAAATCACAATCAATTTACTGGTATTGGAGATGAAGAAAAATTATGCGATCAGCCAAAATATTCTGATTTCTTACATTTCCCGCATGTGATAGTAGGTTATTTCGATTATGACGCTTTAGAAAAAAAATGTTTTACGAGACTTTAAATAGAAAAATGAGCTTTTTACGTTTTTTGATTGTCTAACAATCGCTCACGCATCTTCGCATTGTTTGCACACGCACATAAAAAATTTGTAAGTTGCAGACAGAGCGTCATGCTATATTTCTATTTTGCCTGTAAACAACGCTCGCTATTTAGGCTTATGATTATTATCCCTAAGTAACCACTCCATCCGCTTAACTACTTCAGCAACATCTTTTTTATCAACTTTCAAACCTTTAATGAGCATTATGATTAATGTGCAAAATAAAATACCGGAGGCTATCAAAACAAGAAAAAGAGAGCAGATTAGCAAAGTAAAAATTAGAAATTTAGCATTATTAAAAAATATATATATACAATAATTTATCAGGCTCAGTAAAAGTGCAAATAGATAAATCATAGAAGATATTAAAAATTTCCCTACCGTTTTATCCTCTGTGAAATATCGTAAAAGGCGTTCGGAAGGATCTTTTAAATAACGTAACATTTCTTCTGTAGTCGCCTCTTCCGGGAACGGTATTTTTGATTGTGTTGAAAGCCAAGTTGCTACTGAAAAAATAATAGGAAAACCCAGAATCGATACCGTTATTACAGCTATACTCACAATATCAGCGTTATAAACGACACTATCGCTATAATCATACCATGATGAGCTATTTAACATCTATACACCTTTCTGCATTATTACCCTTTCTGTGCAAGATCCCACCAGTAATTAAATTGGCGTATAAACGCTTTTGCAATAATCTGCGGAGGTTTCGATATTATCAAATTCTTTAAAGCCGGCACCTCTTCATCCACATGTTTGTGTTTTGCCTCGATTCTAAAGTATTTCTCGTCGACTAGTATCCAGTGTTCGACATCATTAACTGCCTTTGCTATTTCGATCTTTTTGGGGTTTTTGTCATGTAAATCAAAAATCCATGATACTTCTTTTTTTAGTGTATTAATGTTTGCGTTTTTATCCAGCAAAATTCGGATTTTAGTAACTTTTTTGACACATGCATTTATAGCGTCTTTCAATTCTTTTTTGTTATAAAACGCAGGATACAAACTTGTACTTAAATCAATAAAGTTTTCGCCTTTGTTTAATAAGCCAGAGATTGGCTCTACAAACACATCTATGTTGCCTTCCAACGCTTCTATTTCCATCTACACTTTACCTTTGATTGTCTTCACCTGCTCCCGCAATTCAACAAAGACAACATTCCAAACACATTGACTCTATATAAAGTTTTCGGTTTTGAGTTATATATAAACATATCCCGTTAGGTTTAAATAGTATAGACGTACAAACCACCATAATATAACACCTATGATCCTTTACTATATGAAAAGCTTTTGGTAATGAATGCTTTGGGACACAATTAATGTATCTCAATTCTCTGCGGTTATTTGAATGATTTTCTCGCAACGCCGGTAATGAATAATTATAATGGTTGGAAAAAGAGGTGAAGGTAAAAAGCGGAGCGGATATTAAAAGGGTAATAAAAGACTACTTTCTGGAACTTAAACAATTTCATATTCGCGATCAGACCAAATGATTCTTAGTCCTACAGGTTTACTATACCCTCAAATCTTTCATTACCGTAGCGCCCATATATATCTCAGCATTATAGTCCCGTTTTTCAAAAATAACGTCTTGTAACCTCAACTCATTTTTCGTCTATTTGCTTTTGTTAGGCATATTCATTCATCAAGACTAGCTAGCAGTTCAGCTTTTCTTTGTTCTAGAGAGACCACATGAGCTTTCAACCGCTTCAATTCTTTGTTGACCTGTGCCAACTCTTTCTTGTTTCTCTTGTTCTTAAGGTAGTTGCTACCGTAATCTCCTCTTGTGTGAGTCCAAATTCGTTTCTAGCGGACTTATCGCTAAGAGTAGCCCCTTTCTTAACCCAAACAGATTTTGCCTCTTCAGGATACATCTAATCTCCTCCCTAATAAACACAACTAACATCGCTTTCTTTTCCGGATGGATGGATGCAGTTAGTGATAATTGCCTAACAATATTACTATCTTATAACAGTATTAATTATATGGTTGTCGGAGGTTCGCCAGATGGAAGATATGCGAAGTTATTAAGCTAAGCCTGTCTGCCGCAACAGTTCTTATATTTTTTTGTCTCTAAGCGATTAATTACTATCTCTAAAATAAATTCATTCTTTCTACACAAAAAGCTTAAACCGGAAGGATATTGATGTTTTACGTTACTTCAGGGATCAAGATTAGATGACAAATCCCGTTGGGCAAGCATTCGTTAAGAGTTATTATACCACAATATCTTGAGCATTTCCCCCTAATGTTATAGCATAATAACATATAAGTTACTAACAAATAAATTAGTGATACAAAATGTACTTTACACTACGGCCGGTAAAAGGCGAAAGGTTCATAAACCGGCAAGAACTTTTAGATGAGATGATCTCAGAACTAAGGGATGTCGAATCAACAACGGGCTACGCACTTTATGGCAAGAGACGAATTGGGAAGACTTCCGTTCTAAAAGAGGTTCAAAGAAGGCTCGAATCAGAACATAAAATTGTCACTGTTTACTTCTCTGTTTGGGATTTGATAGAATTTAGCGTTGTTGAATTCTGCCAGCGATTAAGTATGGATATTATCGATGCATATCGGCCATACCTCGGCTTGAAATATAAAGCAAAAGAATTGTTTCAAACACCGCTTACGATGCTGCGAAAACTACTCGATAGCTCGGAGCTCAAGATTGTTTACAATGAGTTGGAGTTTCTTATCGCCAAAAAGCGAGATATAGACAAAAATTTGCTCGTTGAGAACGCACTGGATCTTCCGGAAAAACTCGCAAGGAGCACAGGTACAAAGTGTATTCTCATGATAGATGAATTTCCTTCTATTTCTGAGTTGAAGAGCGATAGCAATAAAATCGGCGAGACGATAATAAAGAAAATGAGGACTATATTTGAGAATTGGGAGCGAACAACGCTCTGCATTTCCGGTTCGATAAGAAGCACGATGAAGCTCAGTGTATTGTCCTCAACATCGCCATTTTATAGGCAATTGATTATAAAAGAGGTCAAACCATTCGAGCGGGAATATACTAAAGAACTGCTATCCGGTGATATTGAGATTACAGAAGAAGGAGTAGATGAAATTCATAATTTCTCCACGGGAATACCGTTTTATATCCAGTTCATTGGTAAAATGCTTGAAAGGCGAAAAGGAGCATCCGTAGAGCTAATAAAAGCGCTGGAAGAGGAGTTTCTGCTGGAGGAAGGCGATATTCTATTCAAGGAAGAATTTGATAATTTGAGTTCCAAGGAGCGACTGATCGCGATAAATATTGCAAAAGGGTGCCATACGCCAAAGGCGATAGCAAGTGCTGTTGGAGACAATATTTCAAATGTCAATCAGTTTTTGACATATCTTGAGCAGAAAGGATATGTATTAAAGCGAGAAAAGGGTTATTATATCTTGGAAGATCCTGTGTTTGCAAGATGGTTAGAAGCGTTATAGGTATCTGCTCAAAATTCTGTTTTGGTTTTCCAAGGATGCTCTTCTCCCACCCATCGATCCCTATTGTATCTATTTGAAATTTAGAAAAAGGTTTTATCAAAAAACCCGTTTCTTTGGTAAAGCGTTTAAAACTTTTTGAAAGAAAAGTTTGCGTTAATCCGCGTAATCTTGTGGTTACAAATCCCGGAATAATCATTTCAGCATCCTTTTAAGGAATTCCCCCGTGTAACTACCCTCGTTTGCCGCAACCTGTTCTGGAGAGCCATACGCAATAATCATACCGCCTTCGTCTCCTCCTTCCGGACCAAGGTCAATAATATGGTCGGCCGATTTGATTACGTCCAGATTATGCTCTATAACCACCACTGTGTTTCCCTTATCTACAAGATCGTCAAGCACCTTTATCAATTTCTTCACGTCATGGAAATGAAGTCCCGTTGTAGGTTCATCAAGTAGATATAACGTCTTACCGGTAGCCTTCTTTGATAGTTCCTTTGTCAACTTAATCCGCTGTGCTTCACCACCCGAAAGAGTGGTAGAACTTTGCCCGAGTTTGATATAGCCCAAACCCACTCGTATCAGCGTTTCAAGTTTGTTTCTGATAGCGGGAATATTCTCAAAAAGAGCCAGTGCTTCTTCAACGCTCATATTAAGTACATCTGCAATTGATTTACCTTTATATTTGATCGCTAAAGTTTCATTGTTATACCGTTTTCCACGGCATTCCTCGCATTCTACATATACATCAGGCAGGAAATTCATCTCGATCTTGATAACGCCATCGCCGTTACAGGATTCGCATCGTCCGCCTTTGACATTAAATGAGAACCGCCCGGGCTTAAACCCGTGCTGTTTCGCGTCTTTAGTCGCAGAGAATATCTTCCGGATCTCGTCAAAGACTTTGGTGTAGGTTGCGGGATTGCTGCGTGGTGTTTTCCCTATCGGGTTCTGGTTGATGACAATCACCTGATCTATTTCTCGCCCGAATATGAGCTGGTCATGCGATCCTGCTCGTTGTTTGGAATTATACAGTTTCTGCATCATCTCCTTATATAATATTTCGTATATCAGCGTAGATTTTCCGCTGCCTGATACGCCTGTAACCAATGTTAGAACACCAATAGGTATGTCGACGTCAATATCTTTAAGATTATTCTCCTTACAGCCTTTGAGCTGAATGAACTTACTGGATTCTCTTCGTTGCGTGGGCAGTGGTATGCTCAATTCACCGGACAGATATTTCCCGGTTAATGATGCCGGGTTACTTTCTATCTGTTCCGGCGTACCCTTTGCAACTACCCTGCCGCCCTGTAATCCTGCTCCCGGACCCATATCAACGACATAATCCGCTCTTCTTATTGTCTCTTCATCATGTTCTACAACTATTAGTGTATTTCCGATGTCACGTAACCTATGTAACGTATCGATTAATTTCTGGTTATCGCGTTGATGCAAGCCGATCGAAGGCTCATCCAGGATATACAACACACCCATTAGATTAGACCCTATTTGAGTTGCGAGCTTTATCCGTTGCCCTTCACCGCCGGAAAGGGTACTGGAAGCACGAGAAAGCGTAAGATAACCAAGACCCACCTTAGCGAGAAAATCAAGCCGCGCCCTAATCTCCTTTAGTATCAGTCCTGCAATCGCGACCTGCTTTTTAGTAAGGTCTATGTCTTTAAAGAATTTTATGCAGTTCACTATCGACATGTCAGTAATATCAATTATTGATCTTTTACCAACAGTAACAGCCAGGACTTTTTCTTTCAGTCTTTTACCGTTACAGCTAGGGCAGAGCGAAATCCGCATGAATCGCTCCAGTTCGTGCCGTCTGTACTCCGATTCGGTCTGTTGGTATAATCGTTCGGACTGAGGTACCAGTCCTTCCCAGACACCACGATGAGACCAACTTGCATCTCCATTTTTCATTGACATGCTAAACTTGATCTGCTCATTTGAGCCGTACATCAGCGCTTTATATTGCACTTCCGTAAGGTCCTTTATAGGTGTGAAAATCTCAAAGTCGAAATGTTTTGCAACTGCTGCAACATACTGTCCCCGCCACCCATCTATTGCGTTTCGGTATATCGCAAGTGCGCCATCGGCTACACATTTGTGCCTGTCCGGAATTATAAGGTCCGGGTCAAAATCCATGGTTATGCCCAGGCCGTGACATACTGGACATGCACCAAAGGGACTGTTGAACGAGAACATTCGCGGTTGTAATTCCTCAAATGTGATACCGCAGATAGGGCACGCCAAATTAGCTGAATATACCTGCTCTTCTTTGTTTTCGGCAACTACAATTACCAGTCCTTCTGACTTAACTAATGCATTCTCTACTGCTTCTACCAATCGCGATTGGTCCTCAATATTTAACCGGTCAATAACTATCTCGATGTCATGTTTCTTATATCGTTCGAGATTTAGCTTCTCATCCGTACGATATATTTCACCGTCAACCCGAACTCGGGTATATCCGTCTTTATTCAGGTCAGTTAAGAGTTTTTCATACGTGCCTTTCTTCTGTCTTATTATTGGCGACAGCACAATTATTGCACCTTTAGTATCTTCAGCTATCTTTGTCGCTATCTTCTCAGGCGATTGTGCAACAATTTCTATATCATGTCTTGGGCAATGAGGTATGCCAATCCTTGCAAATAATAAGCGCAGATAGTCATATATCTCTGTAACAGTACCAACAGTGCTGCGTGGATTCTTACTGGTTGTTTTCTGCTCTATTGAGATCGCCGGTGAGAGCCCTTCTATGCTATCCACATCTGGCTTATTCATAACACCTAAGAACTGCCTGGCATATGCTGATAGCGATTCAACGTATCGTCTCTGTCCCTCTGCATAGAGCGTATCAAACGCTAAAGTCGATTTGCCACTACCGGAGAGACCAGTTATCACTATAAACTTATCTCTCGGCAGCGCAAGATTAACATTTTGCAGATTATGTTCCCGGGCGCCTTTGATGATTATTCGTTTCATTACACTGTAAGTGTATAGGTTATTGGGCTTGTTGCGGAATGCTCAATTCCAACCTATAAAATAAATATATCCAGTGATTCTTATATATGGGGGGCTAAAAAAAAAAAATGGATTCTATACTGATATTAGCAGGAATAGTATTTGTAGCATTGATCATTCTGGCG
>WSZT01000067.1 GCA_013139985.1 Candidatus Methanophagales archaeon
ACGTACATCTCTCTGCCCGGATTCATCATGAATAATGTTAGCAGCTTAACCCGTGTCTTAGATGTGAACAACTTCTGAAGCATGTATAATAATAGTATTCATTTGTATAAATATGTTACTCAATATCACTTTTGAGAAGTAAGCAATACCCTCTGTTCTCTTTGTGATTCTTTTGGCGGTGTTCATTAAAATCCTTTAAAGCCTCTTATAATAAAATCCCTTTCCTTCTTCTCCATCAAACATCCCTCTCACATCAACACACTTTCTTTCTAAAGAAAGAACCTGTGCTAAGAAAGTAAAGTTCTCTTCGAGAAAAGTTGTTCTTTCCGTAAATGCTTTATTTTTAAGCATCACAACCCTCTATAGTAAAACTCCTTTCCTTTTGCTACTGCTTCATCAAACATCCCCCTCACATCAATACACTTTCTTTCTAAAGAAAGAACCTGTGCTAAGAAAGGGTATAGTTCTTTTGGTAAAGCTTTTCTTCCTAAGAAAAGGTTTGTGCTAAAAGAAAATCTTAAATTTTCATCATGCGCAACCGCCACAATCACACCGTCAATTTGCATATCCAAGTTATCCAAAGCATTCACACCAAACCCCTTTATCTCCTCCTTGCTGAGTAAAGGATCATACCCCTATGCATCAACTCCGAACTCCTTCAACTCATTTACCATCTCGCTCACCGGTGACTCCCTCGTATCACGATCTGCGATCGGTAATGTGTGATCCGTGATCCGTAATGCGTGATGCGTATTTTGTTTAAGGCTTCCAGACCTTTAACCAGTTAACCCCTTCAAAATCAGGGTCGTTTGTTGCTATATCGCCATATCTGGACGCTGCCTTGGTCCATAAACCGTGAAATATCTCAGTGAGATAACTGGCACACCATAATTCTTCCAGTACAAATAACACAAATTCTCCCCTGCTTACTTTGTAACGCCATAAGGAGAAACAGGCTTTAACAAGGAGTTTTCCCTCATCGTAATTAGGCATCGCCATATACCGAAGATGATGATGCGTAAACGAATTTTTTGATTTCTCTATCTTTGTAGAACTCCAATAGTTTTTGAGTTGCTTCTATATTATTTCTCGTGTATATCTCAAAGCTTTTACTCCAGGAAGCCCTTACACCTGCCTGTGCTGCTAAATGAAATACATAATCCACATCGGGAAATTTATCCATATTTAAAATATCTCCTTCGATAAGCTCAAACTTAGCGTTTTTATGATATTTCTTTGATAAAGCTTTCTTTTTTAAAGAAAGGTTTTTGTTCGCTTCTTTGATTTCCCTCGGGTAATAATCGGTGAAGCAATCTATTCCTATCACTTCATATCCCTGTTCTAACAATTTATCAACTAAATGGCTTCCTATGAAGCCTGCGCAACCGGTTACTAAAGTTTTCATATTATCAAGGGACTCCTTTTTAACTATTTATCATATCAAACTAACCTGACATCATTTTTATATCATCAAGGCTCATGTCCTTAAGCAGTCTCACATCAACATACGACTCGAAAGCTCTTAATCTATCATGAAGCCTTCTATCGTTCGTTATTAACACAGTGTTTTCCTTCGCAGCCAGTGCTGCTAATATGCTATCTATCCCGCTCCCTTTTATTTTTGCAATGACTGGTAACAGTTCTTCCAGCACAGATGCACTCTCATATATGACTACACAGCATTCTTGCACCTCTTCTGCCGCACTTAATCCCTCTTCCTCAGAATTTGTCAGTCTTGAAATCACAGCACAGACCTCCGCAACTATTACCGAAGGTATAATCACAACGTGTTTACCTTTAAGCACGTTCGTATATAAAACATCTGCCTTTTCGTGAAGTTGCACCCATTCCCTCCTTTTCCTTTCGTTCTTAATGTTCTTTCCCGTAATATATGCGTAAATAAAGATATTGGCATCAAGAGAAAGCTTCATCCCTATCTCCTATTACCTCATCAAGCACTGCCTGGGGGTCTTCGACAACCACGCGGGAGTTTATTCTGTTTTTAAGTAGCTCGTGTTTTTTTAATCTTTCCTTAATCTCTAATTCGTCTACCGATTTTACTCTACGCAGCTCTCCTCTGATATGTTCATATAGAGTTTTCGCTTCTACCATATACTTTAGCCTCCTTACTTCTCTCTCAAGCATATCCACACGCGAAACAACATCCGCTTCCATTCATATCACCTCTATTTCTTATATATTCTAGCCATACTATATTTAGTTTTATATCACTTCCGAACTCCTTCAACTCCTTCACCATTTCCCTCACCGGCGACTCCCTCGTATCACGATCTGCGATCGGTAATATGTGATCCGTGATGCGTAATCAGTGATTCGTAATGCGTAACCCATTACCCATTACTGACGGCGCACCCGTTCCGGGGAATAACCAATGTAGAAATCCATACCGCAATTCATCTTTGAGTCTCGTTCTAAAATTTATGGGTGCAACAACTTCTTCTGTAACGCCAGGATAAACGGTAGATTCCAAGACTACGGTGGCACCTTTTTTCAGGTTCTTGCCGACGGTTTCAGCGGCTGATAGCGTAAGCATTTTTTAGTAAAGGTTTTTGCGAAGCAAAAAAGTTTGACATATCGCAAGTCTGGCGCATTAAATTGGATTTCGTTACTGGTGTGGGCACGGCAATAATAACAAAATCCGCCAGTTTTATCAAAGAAGGGTCCGCAGTGAATTCTATGTTGTCTTTGTTGTTGTTCTTTAGATCCCCTATCTTATCATCGTCTCTATCGAATCCTATTGTCTTCAAATGCTTTGAGAACGCCTTCGCTAGGGGTAAGCCTACGTAGCCTAAGCCGACAACGCAGACGGTTTTGTGTTTCATGGATTACTCACTCATAAACGCCTTTTCTATGCTCGAACTTATGCAGAATTACTTTCATTTCCTGATTTCATCAAGCTCATCAACATTTTTCAATTCGTAAATCCTTCCTTCTTCAACGTCCTTCTTAGACATTTTCAACCCTTCCATTAACTCCCTATCATTCATTATCTCAATCGTTTCAATCACCTCTTCGAACTCCTCCTTCAATTTAACTAATGTATAAAAAGCATCTGGGCTTATGGTTAATTCACCTTTCATTATCGAAATTGTTTTTGCTTCCGCCATTTTTATCTCATATAAGCTTATCTTTGGTTCAGGTATATAAATATAGCTTTTCCGTGCCGTTTGTCAAAATTTTGTTTCTAAATCGTAGATACAGCAAACAGGCGATAGCTAATAGAGGACCCAAAGAAATCATGTAGTTGTTGTTGTATATCAGGTTCAAAGACGTTATGAACAGTCCTAACGCGAATCCCGCAACCGAGAATATGCCGTCTATTGTAAGAACATCTTCCTTCTTGATTTTTATGGCTATTACGGCACAGATGATTACGGTTGCGGTTATTACATAAGGGGCGAGTTCTTTAAACATTGCACTTATTTTTTAAGCCACAGATTAACACGGATTTACGCAGATTTATTTATTTTATTTCTGTTGGGTGTATGTTTATGAAATCTTGCTTCTACTATTGATGTGGGTTCCATCTTAATCAATCCCTCAATTCAATTCAATTCCCTTACCGCTCTTTTTATTCGCTC
>WSZT01000228.1 GCA_013139985.1 Candidatus Methanophagales archaeon
TAGTGCCTTTAATCCTGGATTCGAAATCCTTGAAAATCGTTTCTTCAAATTCTTCTAAAGTGTATCTAACTGCAGCTCTACTAAACGTACAATCTTCACCGATCAGATTACCTTCTAAATTGGTGAAATCATAGTATTCTCGGACTTTTGATATACCCATCCTCTTTCTTAGCGGCATTCCGTAGCACTTCTGACTGACTCAACGACCCTTTGGGTTCGTCTTCCCGTACCACGTTTTTTATACCAAGTACATGATACGTGGGGTCTACCTCTGCGGTCTCTACCTCGTCCAAAACGGCGAAATAGTCCAATATCGAGCTGATTTGCTTCACAAATAGTTCCTTGTCCGCTTCGCTCAGCTCTATCCGCGCCAACCACCCCATATGCTCTATCTCTTCTTTTTGTATCATAGTTACATAAGATAAACAGTGCTTAAAAAAGAAAGCATACCTAGGGTAACTCACAAACAATAATTTACCAGAGCAGTATCATTTTTCCAATGATTTTTAATCATATCCGTTAATTTTATTTATACACTATGCAAGAATTATTACAGACAGTAATCCCAGTGTTCGCAATCATTTTAGTCGGCTATGCGATCGGGAAAATCAAAAAGGTAGATATCCAATCGTTCATTGATCTAATCGTATACATAGCCGGCCCGTGTTTGATTTTCTCCTCTATTGCACGCAGTGACATCAACCTGACCGAGTTTAGCACAATTGCGGTAGCAGCATTAGCGATTATACTCACTATGGCGCTTTTAGCTTTATTTATTTTAAAGCTAACAAAGTTGGACAAAAACGGGCTGTCTTTGCCAATGGCATTTGGCAATACGAGCTATTTGGGCTATCCTGTTGCTTTATTCGCATTTGGGATGGACGGCTTGTCACGAGCAGTGGTCTATGATATGATGAACTCGTTAATTATCTTCAGCTTGGGCATTTATATCATACATCATAGAAACGAGCTACAAGAAGCGTTCAAAGTACCGCTGCTATATGCTGTTGTAATAGGACTAGTTGTGAATCTGTTACAAATACCTGTACCATCTGCGATATTCAACCCAATTGAAATGATCGGGCTGATCACTATTCCACTGGCATTACTTGTGCTCGGCTATAAACTGACAGAGATAAAGGTAGAGGCTGCAAAAATAGCTTGTCTCGCATCGGTATTCAAGATTCTGGGCGGGTTTTCGGTCGCGTTAGTGATAATCAATCTGTTTTCCATAGATGGATTGACAAAGGACATAATATTACTACAAGCTGCAATGCCTTCGGCCGTTATGACAATGATATTAGCATCGAAATATGAACGAGACGCTTCTTTGGTCGCTTCTGTCGTTCTCATTACCACAGTGATCAGTATGGTCACTATACCGGTTATTCTGTATTTTTTATTTTTATAACTACAAGAGTCATGTGTGTTCGGTTAAGTATTTATTTAGGGCCCACAAAACCAAAAGAAAAGATTATCATACAAAAAGTATTTTATGGACACATATTAACGCAGATTAACGCAGATGGAAGCCCCATCCTGTAGAGTAGGAGGCGATCTTACGAGCTCCGTCCCCTCATCGAACTGTACGTACGGATTCCCCGTATACTGCACTCCTCTGGCGTTGCCCCATTACAAGGAGCCCTAACCATATCACACCCGGAATAAAGTGGCTGTCCCATAATTCCATAATCAAACAGCTTTCCGATACTTTTATATGTTTTCAACCACATATAAACATTAGGGCATTCATAAAAAGACTCCGCAACAAAAGTTGGCTATTTTCCCCGACTATAGCTGACTTAATCGAAGAAGACCTCATTTGTAGACTTGTAGAGGAGGTAGTAGAAAATATAGACTTAAAAAGTATCGAATGGCGATATGATGGCCCTGGCAGTCCTACAGATCATCCAAAGGTCATGATGAAACTCCTCATTCTGCGCACCATCGATGGTATTCGCTCTTCCCGAAAGATTTATCGTGTGAGAGCAAAAACGGTAGTACGGCTGTTCGGGCACATTAAGCAAAATATTGGGTTACGAGAGTTTTTGACCAGAGGTTTGCAAGGCGTGAGGGCTGAATTCAGTCTGGCATGCATAGCACATAATTTGAAGAGAATATGGACGATAAAAAGTCAAACTAAAGCTATTGGAGTGAATTCTACCGAAAATGGACGTATTGATCAATCATCACTCAAAAAGTTGTGTAGTAGGATTAAAGGGGTATGGTCCCAAATTTTATCTTCTTTTAGCAAGGGTTTAAGTATACGCCTACCCTTTATCCGCTTCGCTATCCAGCTAACCGAATATTTCGGTGAAAAAAAACTAAATGATCTGTTAGTAGAGAGACAGTGTGCCTATCATGACGGAGATCATGCATTGTTACCATATCCCTATTCGCTTCCACTTCGCACATCACCCTTTACTGTAACCATCAAATATGTCAGATCATTATAAAAGCTTTTCTATTTCTTTTATTCTTCAAACTATCTGGTATAATGAGTCTGTTCGCAGAACAAAGAAAAAAAGCACTGTGAACTTGAGAAAACAAGCTCATTTAAAACAAATAGGACGAAATTTTTAGCGAAAATTTGTAATATCCGTTAAAACGAGAAAAGGAGAAAAATGTCTCGATGAAGCTTCCAACAGGGACAAGGAGAGAAGAGAATGACACCTCACCTCCACGCCTCCAAAAATCTGTACTTCCAGGTAAATATTTCTTTCATAGAACTTTCTTAAAGGCACGTTTAACTCTTCTATCACTCTTTCTATTTTTCTTACCGCCTTATCTGTAATAACTGAAATAGAATCCACCTTTTCTCTCCTCTATCTCGCCAAAGTATTTCATAACCAACTCAAAGAACAAATCCCCTGTTACCAATTCTAACGCCTTCTCGATATGCTAAGGCGTTTAATTTTAATTGCATTCCTGCTTATATTCGCACCCGAAAACTTCTTAGTGGATGCGTACGCTCTTCCAACGAGGATGTAACGTTGCCAAGATATTCCTTAGCGATTGACACAGCACCTTTAATCTCCGCCTCTGTTGGTCTCTGTGATATATTACCAATAGGAACGTATCGTATGATTTTATATCTTATTTTAGTTCCAATACCCGCTAGGAACTCAGCTATTTTCTCTATCTCATCTGTATCAATAATGCCCGGAATAAAGACGGTCATCACTTCGAAATCCAAATTACTCCTGTTTAGTTGCGCTATTGCATCAAAAACCATCTGATTTGAGCTTCCTGTATACCACTCGTGTAATTTAGTGGTATATGCCTTGAGGTCTATATGAATCTCCTTTAGACATGTATTCTCCATTTCTCTTATGAACACACTATCTAAAAGCGAGCCATTAGTAGTGAGGATTATCTTTGTATCGTACATTTTAATAAACTCTATCAGCTCTCTTCTGTATAGCGTGGGTTCTCCACCGGCTAACATGACCTCGCCAGGATCAAATTGTTTGATTTCTGTTATTAATCGCTCAGGAGTTACTTCTGTGTATCGGTTCGCTTTATTGGGTGCAAAGCATGCTTTACATTTGAAGTTGCAGCCGTAAAACTGGATGGTGCACCTTTTTTCCGATAATGATAGATAAGAGATTTTCATAAAAATCTGTGTACTCTTGTGGTTTGCTAAACAAATACCATTTGGGATTTAAAAGTTAGTGTTCATATCGCCCGTTCTATGCTTATACTTCTCTTTCGTCCTCTTCCTGATTAATTGACCTATTTCCCTCATCTCTTTTTGTTCTAATGCTGCAGGAACAGAAGTTAACGTGTTAGTGTAGATCCCCTGCGCTAAATTCCGGAACAACTTGGCTATTTCGCTCTCGGGTGCATATTCAATTACGGTTTTACCTTCTATCTCTGCTTCCGCGATCAGATATGCATTAGGAATATGCCCAATAACTTGTGACCCAACCTTTTCAGCGAAATCGGAAACGACCGTCTCGTCATCAAGCATACCCCGAACATTATAGATGATGCCGCCTAATGGCGATCCACCTTTGTCTGCGAACTCGCCGATACCTTTGCAGATATTATTCGCTGCGTAAACCGCAAGATAATCCACCGATGTTACTATATAGACTTCATCCGCCAAACCCTTCCTCAATGGCATCGCAAAACCGCCACATACAACATCGCCAAGCACATCGTATAGCACAACATCGGGCTTTAGTTCCTCGAAGATCTTCAATCGCTTTAGCAAATCAATGGCAACGATTACGCCTCTGCCTGCACAGCCGAAACCCGGCTTTGGACCGCCACACTCGCTGCAATAAACACCGCTATAACCTTTGTAGATGACTTCGTCTAGTTCGATTTTATTTCCTTCTACCAACTTGTCTAGTCCCAATCTCTCTATTTCCTTATCGCGTGATACATCAAGAATGGTTGGTATCTCGACCTCACCGCACAAGTTTCTCGTGCAATCGGACTTCGGGTCGCATCCAATCATAAGGGTATTAAGCCCACGTTCGGCGTATGCCGCGGCGATATTGGATGATATTGTTGATTTCCCTATGCCACCTTTACCATAGAATGCTATCTGCCTCATTTTTTTTCGCTCTTCATAATCTATTTTTGTATATCCATTACCAGCACACACCTTCATATATATCCGCCTCTTTTCGCGCCTTCTCGATCAATCTGCCATCTATCACAATCCTACCAGTATAAGTTAAATTCTCGAACTCTTGCCATTCTGTTACTATCAACACGGCATCGGTGTTAAGCACCGCCACAGGAGAAACGCAGTCTATCTGAGGAAATAGCTCTTTGAATGTGCCCATCGCCTTGGGATCATAAGCCTTAACAGTAGCACCCTCTTCTATCAATCTCGCGACAATAGGTATTGCTCTACTCTCCCGTATATCATCGGTATCTGGCTTGAACGCTAAGCCTAAAACCCCTATCGTTCTTCCTTTCAAGTCAGGAATATGCTTTTTGAGAAGTTCAATCAAGTTCAACGGCTGTTCATTGTTCCTGCTAACCACCGCTTTAAGAATTTCCGGGCTCGTACCAAGTGCCTCTGCTTTTGCTATCAACGCCATGACATCTTTTGGAAAGCAGGAGCCACCAAATCCAATACCTGCACGGAAAAAAGATTTGTTTATTCTATTGTCCAGACCCACACCCTTGAATACCTCGTAGGTATCAATACCTAATCTTTTACATATGTTTCCTACTTCATTGGCAAAGCTGATTTTAGTGGCAAGGAACGAATTACTGACGTATTTGATCATCTCTGCCGTCTTTATATCGGTAATCAGTTTCGGGCACTCAAATAGATTGTAAAGCTCCGCTAGCATTGCCTTTGAGCGCTCATCTTCTGCACCAAAAACGATTCTATCCGGCTTGAGGAAATCACCAACGGCATTGCCTTCTCTCAGAAATTCAGGATTCATTGCAACTCCGAAATCAGTAAAGGCCGTCTTATTAGATATTCTTTCTATTGTTTCTTTTACAACTTCTTCTGTGGTCCCCGGTACAACGGTGCTCTTGACAACCACCAGATGAAAATTCGTCTTCTTCTTAAGCGCTTCCCCTATATTCTCGGCAGCCGATTTGACGTATCTGAGATCAATAGAAGCATATTCATCCGATGGTGTGCCCACGCATATAAATGATAGATCAGAGCACTCAATTGCCGCCCGAAAGTCCAAAGTTGCGTGAAGCCGCTCTTTATTTTTTTTTATTATTTCTTCCAGGCCCGGCTCGAATATCGGTGATCGTCCCGAATTCAGCAAATTAACCTTATTCTCATCTACATCGACCAGTATCACGTCATGCCCAAGCTCTGCAAAACCCGCTCCGGTTACCGTGCCAACATAGCCGCATCCGATTATTGCGATTTTCATGAAAATATTAGAAGAGCTCCTTCGCCAGCTCGACCAGCATCTTTGGATTCTGCGTTATTAATTCCATCAACAGAGCCCATGGCGTCATCTCCTCTATTTCTACTCCCTTTAAAGAACGCGCAAGCGTGTTGAGGTCGTCATCAGAACGATCAAAGAAGAACTCCTTCGCTTTTAAGCCCGTTTCCAGCCGTTTTCCAAACTCGATTTTCCATCTTTCATCATATTCTGACAATTTCTGTTTTGAAAAATCTTTCCCCTGCACTGCCTCCGCAATTACATTTGCTGCTATTTCTCCTGCCTGCATTGCATATAGTATGCCACCTCCGGTCAAAGGATTGACCTGTCTCGCAGCATCGCCAACTAAAATAAGACCATCTGCTACGTTTTCGTCTTGCGGGCCGCTCAGCGGCACCGCACCGTACATCTCCGCCATGATCTTTCCATCGGGGAACTTATTGCGCACAAATGTATTTAGATAGTCAATCGCGCGGTGATTTTCGCCTGAGGTATCACCACCTATTCCAATACCTACATTTGCGCAATTGCCGCCTTTTGGAAATACCCAGACATAGCCTTTTGGTGCAACTTCACTACCCAAATAGAATTCCGAAAAGTTCTCGTTCGGTTCTATATTGCACATCAGGTACTCAGCACCCACAGAAATATTACGTGGTGGCAGTCTCGTGTCTATCCCCGCCCATCTACCTACTTTCGATTCTACACCATCTGCTCCAACTACGACATGAGCAAATATACGTGTGTCCTCACCCATAGAGTGAGTATAAACACCTTTTACATACCCGTCCTCTTTAATGATGCCATATGCTTCTGTTTTAACTCTTATATCTGCGCCTGCACGTGCAGCTTCGCTTGCAAGAAACTTATCAAATATCCGCCGCTCGAGCACATACCCCACCTCTTCCAGTTTATCGCCGGCCATAACCACCTTCGTGCCATCGGGACCGTATATGTTCGCACCTTTCACTACTGCCGATACCCATTTCTTGTCAGGAACTACGAACTTCTCTATATCCTTACTCACGCCCTCTGCGCATTTCACAGGCACGCCTATCTCTTGATTACGTTCTATTAGAAGTACATCTAATCCGTGATCAGCGGCGGTTTTCGCTGTTAGGCTACCCGCGGGCCCTGCACCCACGACAACAACGTCATGCCTTTCCTCTTTCATTTGCTTAATATATATCTCATTATCCTCATGTATTAATTAAGTTATAAATTGTTTCAAAGAAAACAGTAAAAACAGAAGAGAAGATGGACGAAGAATTTGAGATCGAAGAATTTACATTTTACTGGAACGTAGATGAGAGCGAATTTAAAATGCGGATAAAGAATTACGATAATATCATGATTGCGGGATTCCCGCCTATGGGGAACGTCATACCCTATCACATAAAGGAGCTTTTAAATGATTCTGAGAAGATATTGGACCTGTATTCCTATAACTTCCCGCCTATGGTAGAAGTACGCGAAGAAGAATTCGAGATCCCGCATGACGAGATTTGGTACAGCGAAGAGAAGAGATTATTCTGCTATGTCGGTAAGTATCCGGAGACCGAGTATATACCAAAGACGGCGTATAAACATGCTGCGGGGTTGGCGTGTCTATCAAAAGAGCTTTGTGTTAATGCGCTTTATACCGTGGGCGTAATCATGCCTACACAAGAGCCTTTTAGAAAGATGCAGAATGAAGAACCAGAGGCATATATAGGCTTTTTCGAAGGCTCGAAGAAAGAAATCCCGAATAGAACAAAGAAGATGACGAGAAAGAATATCGGTAGATATTCCATTATTCGTAAGACCGGGCTCTTCCCTGGTTTCGCTTCTAAGCGCGGTATAGAAAGTTATGCCATTTTAGGTACCGGTAAATATCCCGAAGACCTGAGAGCTTGTGCAGGTGCTCTTAGAGCGTTCAAGAGATTGTCAGGATTGGAATTAGAAACGACAAAGATAGAAGTGATGCTTGAGGAAAGTGCAGAAGCCGTTGAAGCGCAGATGAGAGAACAAAAAGAGAGAACTTCTTATCTAGGCGAAGGTGTAGGCCCTGATCCATATATGTATGGGTAACTCACATTCATGAAGCTAAAAGAAGCTTTGAAGGACGTATTAGAAGATGACGAGCTAACCAGGCTGACAAAATCTTGCGACATCATTGGTGACATAATCGTCATAAAGATTCCGCTGGAATTCGAATCAAAAAGGGCGATTATCGCAAGTGCACTTCATAAGATATATCCACATGTGAGAACAATCGCTGCTCTTCCTCTTTTCTCCTATACCAATGAGTTATATCGAACAAGGGACCTGGAAGTGATTTGGGGCGATGATAGTCTGCAAACCCGGCATAGAGAGAGTGGCTGCGTTTTCGCTGTGGACCTCAAACGCGTTTTCTTCTCGCCCCGACTTTCATATGAGCGGATGCGGATTGCTGATAAGGCCTCGCCTGGAGAAACGATAATAAACATGTTTTCTGGGGTTGGATGCTTCTCTATTCGTATAGCGAAGATGCAACCCCAAACGATGATTTATTCGATTGATCTGAACCCTTATGCAGTTGAGTACATGAAGGAGAATGTGGCTTTGAACAAGGTAGGAGGGAATGTGATACCAATTCTCGGTGATGCGAGAGCGGAACTGAAGCGGTTAGTGGGTGTTGCAGACCGTGTGCTCATGCCACTGCCCGAAGAAGCGCATTCGTTCCTGCCATTAGCGGTAAGAGCTTTGAATTTGGATAACGGAGACGGCATGATACATTATTATGACGTTTCTACAGGGAAGCGGGGAGATGCGTTATTCCGTCCCGCATTTGAGCGGGCTAAAAAGGTCCTATATTCTGCGTTTGGAACGACAGTAGACATAGAAATAGACGAGCAGCGGATTGTGCGCTCTGTCGGACCATGGCGATATCACGTGGTCCTAGATTTGCGTGTACATAAGTCGGTAGGAACGTAGTGTGTGAAAGTTTGAGGGGGTTTTTATTCAATATAACTTATATATAACCTATGGTATTAGCAGGAAAATTATTCGTGGTTGAAGAGGACGTTGACCTGCAAGGGATAGCAGCCAAGCTGAAAGGGTTCAAATCAGAAGAGAAATTGGAAGATGAGGATATAACATTGATTACGGAGATAACGAACCTGCATTTGGTTGGGGATTCCTTGCATGGAACTTTCAATCAAGATCAACTTCTGGATGTCTATCATCATGGTGAGCGGGTGCAGGTACCAACCACATCGGAAGCGCCCTTCTTCTTCGTTGTGCGAGCGCAAGGAGGTGGGATTGTTCTCACGATCATGGATAAGAAAGCGCGGGCTAATAATATCGCAAATCAGTTGAGCAAAATTCTCTTTATAACCGCAGGAAAGATAGTGGAAGTACGGATAGAGCCAGCACGATTTGAGCGGTTTCATGAGGATAACTTTGAGGATACAAAAATAATCTTCTTCGATGATGTTAATCTACCAAATATCAAAAAGCTATCGCTATATGGCTCTGATTTAGGGGATACGTCTCTGTATGTGGACCATTTGAAGCATGGGAAGATATGGTATATCGTATTGAAATCTAAACGCTATGGCTCGGTAGTAGGGCTAACAAGAAATGGCGTGGTAACTATTTTCAGTAAGGCATCCAAGGATGATTTTATAAATTATGTGAAGGGGGAGATTATCGAGTTGATATAACTGAGAGAATGGTGACCAGAAAGAGAACAAAAAGCGGTTCCGTTTCAGGTAATTTTTCGTCTTTAGAGATTCCGCAGTTCATGAATCACTATTTGAAGGATGCTTTTGAGTTTCCAGACCTCGACACTTTATCTTCAATTCTCGGGATAAAGAGGGCAGAGGCAGAGAAGATAGTGAAAAGGGCTAATGAAGCATCAGCGGGATATAAAGTTAGAGATGTCTTCTGCACCATAGAGACGCGGGAAGTAGAGAAAGAGATTTTGCAAATCCTCGCCTCTTATACGACAACGAAAAATGGGCGGGACAAGGTTCTTACACTTGCGCCATCACGAGATAGTGCAGAATTGCAAAGAAGGTTTCGGGCTGTGGAAGAGAGCGCGAAATTGCAGGTACTACTGGGTGACGCGAAAATAGCGAGAATGCGTGAAATTATTTCTGATGCTGAACTCGCGAAGACAAGCTTTGGAAAAGCACCCCTCGTTGTTAGCCGTGGGTCGGGCATAGGCGCGGAAATAAAGAGGCTCTATGGCGAGTTCGTGCATGTAGACATCGTAAATTCCACAGATAAAGCAAAAGAGCTTTTGCAGAAGAACGATAATATTCTGTTAGTCAGCGAAGAGGAAGTGGAAGAGCCCGGCATCGTGAACATAACCATTGATTCCCTGTCTGATCCATGCGAGATTTATCCCGAGTTCGTTGCTAATTCATTCATAGCAAAGAAGAATCTAATAGGGGCGATAATAAATCTGTTACGTGAATTTGATGTACTCAAGGATAGCCATCTGTTTAAAGACATCCAGGTAGACGATTTAGAAATGGTTTTAGCAGTTATAGAAACGGTAGTATCGGCGAGAAGCAGAGGCGAAACGAACTTTGATGACGTGATCTATCGGCGCGAGGAGGAGCTAAACAAGGAAGCAAACGGGATTATGCGAAGCGGTGGTGGTGTAGATGAATTTAAAGGTTACTTAGAAGAGGTCCTGGCAAGCATGGCAGATGAGTTGTTGCTCCCGAATAAAGATAGGAATGTCCTCTGGGAGAGTGCATATGCGAATTTAGAGCGCGGATTGCCGTTTGAGTTCTCACGGGAAACGATAGTACAATTGCGACATCGGTATGATCGGAAACTGGGAGAGCGGCGATATCACTTGTTAAGAGAGTCCGCAATGCAACTGGAGCAACATAGAGAAGCAGTGAGCCACGCTATTAAACTGCTCTTCCATTTCGATTTTATGCTTGCAGTGTTGCGATTTAGCCGTGATTTCCAATTGAACATACCCTCGATATGCGAAGATGGATTTGGTGTGATTGCCGGCAGGAATTTATTTCTGGTTAGTGAAGAGCTAAGCGGGAGCGAGAAGGTGGTACCCGTTTCTTATTCTATTGGGCAAGCGGATTTAGGCATCTTCGGTGCTACACCGCTTCCCGTAGCTATTCTCACAGGTGCGAATAGCGGCGGTAAAACCTGTCTGTTGATTATGCTCGCGAGTTCGATCATCCTCACAGAGCTTGGTCTGCCGGTGCCTGCGGAAAGAGCGGAGATACCCTTAATGCCGCTCTACTTCTACCGCCGGAAGATGATAAAGAAGACCGGGTCGTTTGAATATTCGATGCGGGCTTTGAGCCGGATATTCATGCGAGAAGGACCGAAAGTGGTATTAATAGATGAATTGGAGGCGCTTACCGAGCCAGGCGCTATGGGTCGGATAATGGCATCTATATTAAATAACATGCCAAAGGATACTCTGGCTGTGGTAATAACGCATCTGATTCATGAGATATTACCGCATATCAGTATGGAGAAGGTGCGTGTTGATGGCATAGAGTCAGAAGGTTTGGATGCCACAGGTAACATTATTGTTGATCGACAGCCGATGTTCAGTCATATCGGGTCGAGCACACCGGAGTTGGTGATAAAGAAGCTTTTGGGTAAGGTTAGGAAAGAGGAGTTAAGATCTGTTTATAAGGAGATAATAACGGTGTTGGAGAAGGAACGGCAGGGGTTGACCTGAACGACTACAGATATACTACGGTAGCTACCTCAAAGCTTTGACGTATCTTTTCTCATCAAAAGGCTTTTTATTCTTCAAAACTTCGTATATCTCGATAGCAACAGCACTACCTATTAACTTCATTGCATCGTCCTCTGAATGACCGTTTTTCAAGAGCCGATCAAAAGTTTTCTTAGTCGCTGGTGGATTGTTTTCTCTAATTTGGTTCTCCACCACATCAAGAATTGCTTTCTGCAGATCTATGTTTACCATTTATCAATACTACTACTATTTCATCTTCTCTAAAAATACTTTTATTGCTGTAAGCACTTCCGAATCAAAATCCCAATATTGCTTCTGAGCAGCTACACCAACGCTACATGCGATATTGGGCATTGCAGCTAAAAATGTTTGTGCTTTTGCTTTCGCAAAATTATTCGGCGGAGATTCCAATTGCGATACACAATCAATAAAAGCATTTACACAGTCCATAGCTGGGTGATCTTTAACCGTTTTCAAACATAAATCTTCAAGCGTTCCGGTATCAGAATTACCAGGCATAATAAAAACCCCTATTTTAGGTCGGCCATAGGAAAATTGATTAATTTCTTCAGGAGGTTCAAAGCCTACTTTTCGCAAAATATCGTTTATACTTTTAAAAGCCGCATTTGCATCTTCATCAGCGTCGCGAATCACCACAAGAACTTCCACATCTGAAAAACCCGACATTTTGACCAAGGCAGGCAATTTACTTTTGAATTGATCTTTCCCACCAACTTCGTGTATCTCGAAATCGAGAATGCCTACATCTTCCAGTAACGCATTGAAAAAATTAATCTCGTCTTTTCCTTCAACTGCTAAAACTTTCTTTTGACGAATAATATCCATCATTAACGTACCTCCCAGTCACTATCAAGAGATGCTTCAAGTGTTTTATGTTCATAACACACCACCTTAAATTCGTCATCCGTCCTTTCTATCCTATACAACCGTATATTATCGCTATTTTCGGCTGACTGGGAATAAGAAGAGCTAAAAGCTTTAACGCACTCAATAGAATGAGTTGTAGCAAATATCTGAACATTGAATTCTTTTGCTGATTCAAAAATGGCAGCCCATAAAACCTCCTGTGATGAGTAGTAAAATCCGTTTTCTATTTCATCAATGAAAACAATTCCATCTTGTGTATCGGAAATAGCTAAAATAATAGATAAAAGCTTAAACATACCATCGCCCATAATATTTATTGGCATCAACCTATCCAGACCAATATCACAGTATATTATTCCATCAGTGCCTAATGATAAATTAGCCAATGATGGCTCTATTTTGCGTAATACCTTAATAATCCTGTCAGTTCGTTTTGCGATTTGAATATTATTAAATCTTGTGCCTAAATCTCCGGAAATCGTTGTTGCTGTAATAAATACGCCGCGTAAGAGTTCTTTGTAATCCTCTGGTATCTTGACTTCGATTCCAGGGCCTTTCATAACGACCTTTGTAATAATTTTTGTTTCATTAGCTTTCTCTTTTATTGAGGAAAATTCCAAAATTAGACCATCTATTGTCGGTGATCGTGCTGAATAACTATCCTTAATATCAATTGTTTCTTTATTAATTGTGGTCTTAGCTAGCGTAGCTACAGATTTCGTACTAGGTTTTATTATTAAGTTCCTTTTTTCTTTCGGTTCTTTCAATTCACCGGATATTTTAACGTCCGAATTAACATCTAATTTGTTAAAAATCAACCGCCATGAATTTTCATCAATAGTGGTAAAATTTCTAAATGTATTTATCCTTAAAGGCAACTCTGCGTTGGTTGGACCTGTGAGAAGAAACAGACCTTCGAGTATGGTTGTCTTACCGCAATTATTTTTCCCGACAAATAAGTTCACCTGTCGAAAATCTTCTATTTCTAAATGTTTTATTCCTCTAAAGCTTTCTATTGTAACATGTTTATACATGTTTTATCCAATGTCCCCGTAATATAAATAGCTATGAGCGAAAAAAAGTTACCCTTTTGTGGATATCCTGCATCAATCATAGGCATTCTATGTCTTCATCACTTTTATAACTCTCTTCTTCTTCTTCACCTCTCTCGCCAACTCATCCAGACTTTTCTTTACTCGCTCTTCCTTCACCTGTCTCGATCGCCCATCCTTGTCCAAATCGGTTTTCCGCCGTTCTATCATTCTTAGGACTTCTCTTTTTGCAGGACCGCCTTTCACATCCCTCTTCCGGATGTTAGAAGCGATATCCAGTGCCTCTTTTACTTTCCGCTCGGTCAACCCGATCTCACTGAGTTTCTTTCCTATGCTTTTCATAGCGAGCTCATCAATTCTACGAAGCACCACGTCTGATTCCGCCTCTTCTTCATCCTCCGCTCTATCCTTACCCTCATTTGCCAATCTAGATACGATTTTATGAGCAGTTCTAAAAGGTATGTCGGTCGCTCTGACGATAGTATCCGCCAGCTCGGTTGCGCTAATAAATCCGATTTCTGTCTGCTTCTCCAGCTTGTCCTTCTTCAATTCCAGTCCTTTCACCATGCCGGTCATCACTAATACCGAAGCAGTGGTGTATTCCGTAGCTTTAAACAGATGTGGCGTAACCTCCTGCAAATCCCTATTATATGAGTATGGTAACGCTTTGCATATACTAAGCACGCTCATCAAACACCCATAAACAGTGCCCGCTCTCGCCCTTATAAGCTCTGCATAGTCCGGGTTCCGTTTCTGCGGCATTATCGAACTTCCAGTTACATATTCCACGGGAACACGAATGAAATCGAATTCCGAGGTACTCCACAAGATTATCTCCTCGGCGAGCCTGCTCAGATTCGTCATCAGGTTAGAGAAACAGGAAATCGACTCGATGACGAAATCCCGCGATGATACCGCATCCATTGAATTCTCCAGTATGGAATTGAAACCAAGAAGTTTTGTGGTTTTCGCTCGATCTATAGGAAAGCCAGTGGAAGCGAATGCGGCTGCACCTAATGGACATAGGTTTGTATGCTCGTATGCGTTTAGAAGCCGTGAGAAATCACGCGCTAACGCATCGGCATGCGCCATGTACTGATGTGCAAATGTAGTTGCTTGTGCATGTTGCAGATGTGTATAACCGGGTATCAGAGTATCAACGTTCTCGGCCGCTTTTATTATTAACGCTCTTCTCAAGTAGTTCACCTCTTTCATCAGCTCTAACAGCTCGTCACGAAGCGCTATTCTTATGCACGTTGCTATTTCGTCATTTCTCGACCGCCCGATATGCATCCGGCCGCCCATCGCCTCGCCTATTTCTCGTATTAAAACTGATTCAATCGCAGTATGTAGATCCTCGTAAGAGGGAAGTTCGAGTTCGATAAAATCTTTCTCCTTTATTTTTGTTAAGAACTTCAGAATCTCCGCCGCTTCCTCTTTTTTTATTATCCCTCGCTCTTTTAGCATCACTACATGCGCCTTGTCCACGAGCAGATCGGCGTAAAATAGCCATCTGTCCGATTCCAGTGATTGGATAAAATCCTTCTCTCGCTTCTCCATCTTCATGTCGACACTTTATTTAAAAATACTCTATTGTTAGTGGATATTAATTTTTGTATTTCTTTAACCTTTATAATGGTCAAAATCTCAGAGTTGGACATTTAGATAAAAAGAGATTGGTCGATATGTCAAATAAAGAAGAAATGAGGCGCATAGAGGAAGAAATAAAAGGCTGCAAACGTTGTGAGCTATGGAAGACGAGAGCCAATCCGGTTGTCGGAGAAGGCGCACTATCTGCGAGAATACTGTTCGTGGGTGAAGCCCCAGGCTACAATGAAGACTTAAAAGGCAAACCTTTTGTCGGGAAAGCGGGAAATGTGCTTGATGAGTTATTAGAATCCATAGGATGGCAAAGAGCCGACGTATATATAGCTAATGTTTTGAAATGCCGACCACCAGGCAACAGAAATCCCTTAACGGACGAGATAAGAGCTTGCACACCCTTTTTAGATGCACAACTGGAACTCATCGAACCAGAGGTTATAGCAACACTTGGTAACTTCTCATTAGCTTATATCTTTGCTAAATTCCAGTTGAAGCCTGAGAAGATAGGTAAGATACACGGAAATGTATTTACGGTAAGCACAATTGCGGGTATTAAACGGATAATACCTCTGTATCATCCTGCAGTTGTTACTTACAATCCAAAGATGAAAGAAGTCTTGATTGATGATTTTAAGGTGCTGGCGGAATGAGCTCAAAAATCCGTTTCTAGCTTCAACCCGCCTTCTCCGGTCTTCACGTCCATTACAAGTGCACCTGCAATATCGAGCGCTGTTTTTATTCTAGCCCCTGACTCGTTTGGCAGCACTATGACAGAACCTACACCACCCATTTCGTTCAACCCTCCTGCTCCTGTTACTTTCGCACCCAAGGCGCCCAACGCCTGTGACACCTTCACGAGTTCGCTTAATCGTCCTGGCACCACACCTATTGCATCCAGCAAGCCATGATTTATGTACATCAGCGCACCCAAATTCACAAAATCCTTAGCCTCTATCGCCTTGATTGCCTGTGCTGTTATTTCATCAGCGGCATCGAAGATATAATCAAAGATTGCATTGAAATTTTCCTTTCGCTTCTTAACCTCCTCTACAACCCTTTTTGTCTTCAATCCAATCTCAGAAGCTTTTTTGGTACCCATATTCAAAGGTATGCTGCCAATACACCCAACAATCAAATCTAATCCCGCTAACGGTAGCCTCTTCACTTCGTTTCGCTCTATCAGCACATACCCGCCATAAGTAGAAATTGCAGTGTCAATAGGACTGGCTGCGCCCTGGACCGTGAGTTCAACATGATGAGCGTCATTTCTTATCGCTTCTAAATCGCCGCTTAGCCCGAAATACTCTTTGAGCGCGGCGATAGTAGCAACACAAGTGGCTGCTGAAGACCCTAACCCAGCAGAAAGGGGTATTTCAGACTTTATTTCTATTTCTACTCCGCCCCTGTTTAGACCATATCGCTCTTCAAGATATGCGATTGATTCCTTGACATACGCAACTGCTTTCGTTGCACTACCATAATCCTTATAAGGGTATGCTCTCCTTGCTCCACCTTCTAAATCAAGCTCCAAGCCAAAAGTAGGTATGTTCTCGATTTTTACGTGATACCCGTCTTCTTCTCTGTCCGATACCTCTACCGCAAGCCGTTGGTTTATCGCCGTAGCTAAAGCTCGCTTACCATAAACCACAAAATGCTCACCAAATAGTATCACCTTTGCAGGGACAGATGCTCGTACTTTTTTTGCCATTTATCTATTTCCCACCAAGATATTAGAAAAATCAGTATGTTAAAAAGTATTGTTAGTGAAGCGTTAAAAGAGGAAACAGTTCATAAAGAGTATCTATTCTTTCGCCACCTTCCGGTTTCGCTCTCACCCCCACAACAGCACAACCTGCGGATTTGCCAGCCAGGAAATCTATTTCTGTGTCCCCTACGAGTATCGCGTTCTCTGGCTTTAATGTTAACTTCTCACAAGCAGCCATCACCATTTCAGCATTGGGCTTACCATTTTTCACGTCATCGCCTGTGACAATCACGTCAAAATGATTAGAGAGCTGGAAGTGCTCGAATATCGCACGAACATTCTCTTTGGGCGTATTCGTGACCAACCCTACTTTAAGCTTATACTCGTCTCTTACACGGCCCAAAACCTCTTTTACGCCGGGAAAAAGCTCAATAAGCCCTATTAATTTCAGTTGCTCGTTGATGCAATACTTCCCCGCTTCTTCACCCAGATTCAAATCCGCTAGATTATGCTCCAGGTCAGGGCCCCAGCAGTTCTCCCGGAATTCTGCTCGGCCTATTTCTTCCTTACCATAAGCCCTTAACATCTCATTAAACGCGTGATACCAGCTTTCAAATGAGTTTATTAGTACACCATCAAGGTCAAACAGGATTGCTTCAATCGTTCTCATCGTATTTGGTAATACTATATCTTATAGCATTTAAAAAATACTTTTAAAAATATAAACCCTTCTTTACTTTAGTCTAATGTCCAAATTCTTTGACCTCAATGTGCATGCATATCCGGAAACCGAAGTGCCCGCAGAGGAGTTGCTCCGAGCTGCGAAAAGATATGGCTATACGGGCATTGCCATAACAAACCATGATGATACTGAAGGAAGTGAGTTAAAATCGAATTTCTGCTTTAGTGGTATTGAGATAAGAGCAAATTCGGTTGAGAACTTGAAAAGGCGAATAAAGTTATATCATGGTAAAGTAGCCGTATTAGCTGTTCATGGCGGTAATGATAAAATAAATAGAGCTGCGTTAGAGGATCACCGCGTGGATGTCCTAGCACATCCCAGCGGGGAGAAAAGAGGAGGGGCTCTGAACCACGTATTAGCAAAATTGGCTGCTAAGAACGGTGTTGCAATAGAGTTCAATCTAAATGCAATAATAAACAGCAGAAAAGGTGAGAGAGCACGAGTGCTATTGAAAATGCGATCGCATTTGAAGCTTGTACGGAAATACAAAGCCCCAATGATATTAACCAGTAATGCGTGTTCCATATACGATTTAAGGGCACCACGAGAGATGATTGCACTTGCATCACTATTTGGGATGGAACGAGAAGAGGCGACGAGTGCATTAAGTGATTTCCCACAGGGCATATTAGAGAAGAGATGGAAAAAGGAGAATGATGTGGTGGTGCTAAAAAACGTAAATTTAGAAAGTCCACGTAAATCAGTGTAAATCAGTGTCTTTAACAGAATGTAGTGATACTTTATATACAAGAACAATGTGCAAAATTCAAAATCGATTTCTATTTTCTATTTTCTATTTCGCAGTGCTGATCCCACCTTCTCTTCGTGATAGGAGGCGGTATCTCGTGTTTGAGTGGATAAGTGAGCGGGTGATAGATAAATGGACATTGCTAAGCGAGATACGTGACTCTATTTTTTCATTATATGGCGATGTGGGTGCGAGTGAAAGTAAGATAAGATTGATAGAATACGCTAACGCGGAAGATACAGACGGAGGCATGGGCATCTTAAGGTGTGCGCATGATAAAGTAGAGGAAGTAAGGGCTGCATTAGCTTGTATCCATTCAGCAAATGAAGCAAGGCTAAGTATAAGAGTAATTGGCATCTCGGGCACGATAAAAGGGGCAACTCGCCTATTGCGATAGGCATTCCAGTATTTGTATAGCGCAGTAAAAATTCCAAGCACCAAGCATCAAATTACAAACAAATTCCAAGCACCAAATTCAAATTTATAAACTCATTTGGATTTTTCGTAACTACTCAGCCACTACGAATTTATTGCGGATAAGACTTTATATTATCCATCCCAATGGTTGTAAATAAAACGTTTCGATTGATGGAGGGACTATGCGATGAATATACCTACCAGTGATGAAATTCGTGCAGCCTACAGGCAAGGAGAAGAGGCGATTATTCAACTATTTGAGCGGCTCATTCAGGAATTGCAGGCACAGCAGGATCGTTTGAACAAAAACAGCAAGAACAGCAGCAAACCCCCTTCCAGCGATGGTTTCAAAAAGCACCGCACCAAAAGTACGAGAAAAACAGGCAGCAAAAAAAGCGGCGGGCAGAAGGGGCATAAAGGTCATACTTTGGAACCATCGGAAAACCCTGACCACACAGAGGTGCACAAGGTCGGGCAGTGCGCTATGTGCGGTGTAACTCTTGAAGATACCGAAGTTGTGGGTTATCAGAAGCGTCAGGTCTTTGACATTCCACCCATACAACTGGAAGTAACCGAGCATCAGGCAGAGATCAAGATCTGCTCCTGCTGTGGCACAGCCAATACCGCTTCTTTTCCTCCTGACGTGACCGCATCAGTGCAATACGGCAACAGCGTCAAAGCGCTGGCAGCATACCTGAACAACTATCAATTCGTCCCGTTGGAGCGCATCTGCGAATTCTTCGAGGATGTTGTCGGTCATCGGCCCTCTGAGGCGATTATGCTTCAGGCGAACATAACCTGCGCAGAGAGCGTAAAACCCGCTAACGATGCGATTAAAGAGCAGTTGATAAACGCGGATGTAGTCAACTTCGATGAAACGGGTTTGCAAGTGGAAAACAAATTGAACTGGCTGCATGTTGCCTGTACACCTTATCTAACGTATTATATTGTGCATCAGAAGCGTGGCATGGATGCAATGGACTCGATAGGGATTTTGCCCGAGTTTGGAGGGAGAGCCGTACATGATCACTGGAGGCCATACTTTGGATACGACGATCTAAAGCACGGTCTCTGCAATGCCCACCACTTGCGTGAGCTCATATTCGTCTACGAGCAATACGGGCAGGAGTGGGCAAAAAAATTAAGTCGCTGCTTGATAGACATCAAGGAAGAAGTGGATTTGGTCCGAGAGTACAGTGATCACCTAGATCCTGAAAAGATAAAGGCATATGAAGCGCGATACGACGAGATCATTGAATACGGACTTGAAATGAATCCGCCACCGCAGAAAGAACCCGGAAAACGGGGCAGAACCAAACAATCTCCGCCCAAAAATCTACTTGACCGCTTAAAGGGATACAAGCCGGAAGTGTTGGCTTTTATGTACGACTTTAGTGTACCTTTTGACAACAATCAGGCTGAGCGAGATGTACGTATGATGAAAGTGAAACAGAAAGTGTCAGGCACCTTCCGAACTGCCGAAGGGGCGGATGTGTTCTGTGCTATTCGTGGGTATATCTCTACAGCACGGAAGAACGGGTGTCATGTCCTCGATGCTATTCACGATGCGCTTAGAGGGTCTCCTTTTATTCCTTCAGTTGGTTCTATGAGATTGACACAGGGGTGAGTAGTTACGATTTTTCTAGTATCGAACTAAAGATTTTGACGAGTTGTGTTGCCTCATCGATTAGTGCTTTTCTTTGTATTTGTATTGGAAACCGATTCCAAGGATTGTTATCTCGTGAAAATCTGTGTAATCTTGTGGTTTGTCTTCCATTGCGTTTCAAACGCGTCCCTTCAACATCTCTATATAAGTCGCTAAATTCGCTCTCGTTATCACACCTATGAAATTCCCACTTGCCGCCTCCACCACAGCCAAAACGTTCTTTTTCGCTTTTAGCATCCTCTTTAGTGCTTCCACCGCCTCTTCCTCTTCTGATATAACATCACTAACTCTATCAAATGAACCAATAAGATCAGAAACTTTGAAAATGTAACGCTGCTCATTAGACAAGGCCTTTATTTCGCCGAATGTTACAAATCCTTTTGGTTCACCGCTTGCACCCACCACCGCATATTCGTATGTTTTCTCCGCAAGCATCTTATCCGACAGCTCCATAATTGGCATATCGTCCAGCACGCATGTGTGTTCGCTTCTCATCACGTTTTTTACCTTTATTCCCTCTAACATGGCAAAAGTAGTGGTAGCACGTTCTTCTTCTGTCGCGGCGGTATATAGGAAAATAGCAATAAAGATTAGGAAAAGATTAAAAGGTGCTATTACATCTCCTGTTGCATAATAATGAAAGGGGTCCGGCATAAGTCCCACTATACCCATTATAATAGCAAATATTTTACCCACGAACACTGCTTTCTTCGTCGCTTGTAGAAATGACATTCTTTTAGCTAGTAATGCTCTTAGAACGCGACCACCATCCATGGGAAATGCGGGTAACAAGTTAAAAGTGGCTAATACCATATTAAGATACCCGAGGCCAAATAAAAGCACCTGAGCCGGATAATAAATAGGTAAATTCACGTATTTTAGGCCAAAATAACTGATAAGAAAAGCTCCTCCGAGGGCAAAGCTCATCGCAGGTCCAGCAATTGCTATCCGCCATTCCTTCCCCGGCTCCTTTGGTATATCATCCATCATCGCTAAGCCACCGAAGATGAAAAGAGTAATGGAGTGTATTTTTGCACCATATCCCATTGCAACGTATGAATGGGACATCTCGTGGAGTAAAACGGAGAAGAAAAAGAGGATTGTTGCTAGTGCAGCAAAGATATAGCGATAGTATTGCGATAAATTTTCTATATCGCCTAATCCGACAGGCTCTGAAGCTTCTGCAAACATCACTACGATTACCGGTAAGATAAATAAAAATGATATATGCAATCGTATTGGTATGCCGATGATTTTACCAACTTGTATAGATGCCCGCATTGTTTCTTCGTTAAGTTAACCCGTTAAGTATATATGGTATTTAATCATAAATAGTGATTATGGAACTAGAGTTGTCTTCTTTATATGGGCAGGATTTGTACACGGATAGAGGGGTTTACGTCGGTAAGATAGAAGATGTGACAGTAGATATAAAAGAGAAGAGGATTTCGGGACTGGCAGTGAGGAATGTAAATCCAAATGCGTTTGAGGTAAGCAAGAATGAGGGCGTAATTATCCCATACCGATGGGTAACGGCAATTGGCGATGTCGTGCTGATAAAGCATGTCAAGAGAAGAAGAGCGGAGGTGGAGGCCAAAGGAGAAGGAGAAAGAGGAGAGAAGGAGGTAGAAATATAGAAAAAAAGTGAAGAAAACGAACAAGGATGAAAGGTCAGAACCAAGCGAGACATAAATATAAGGCCCAGGATAGAGAAATATACGCCAATATGAAGGCCATTACACCTTTGTTCGTGCGTGCAGATGGCAGGAATTTCAAGCGGGTCTTAAGCTCTTTTGGAAAACCATATGACGCGAGGCTAGCGAAAGGAATAGTGAAAGCAGTAGAGCTATTATTCTTGGACAGCGGATTCAACCCGAAACTTGCATACATCTTCTCTGACGAGATAAACATTTACTTTGACGATGTCCCATTTAAAGGTAGACTTGAGAAGCTAGATTCTGTACTTGCGAGCTTTTTGGCAAGTGCTTTGACCATCATTTTGGATTTTAAGAATGCTATTGCGTTTGATGCGAGGGTGATACCTGTTTGCGGAGAGGAAGATGTTTTGGAGTATCTCGCGCAGCGGCAGGCAGAAGCATGGCGAAATCACATCAATGCATATGGGTATTATGGATTGCAAGATACCGGACTAAGCGAAAAGGAAGCAGAGAAGCGATTGGAGGGGATGAAAGCGGCCGAGGTGCATGAAATGCTTTTTCGTTTAGGGATTAATCTGAATGAAACGCCGAAATGGCAAAGAAGGGGCATCTTGATTGCTAGGCAGAAGCATGAAAAGGCAGGTTATGACCCTAAATTGGCGGAGAAAGTTACTGCTACTCGTTACAAAGTAGTTTCGCTTTGGGACCCACCTTTATTCGGGTCTGAAGAAGGGCAAAATCTGATACACCAACTCGTAGATAGATGAGCTGTAATTGCTCAAAATCTTCTGGATTTTGAGCACTTAATTGCAAAATATAAAACGGGAATGGAAATGGGCCTTTTGACTTTAAATTTTAAATTTTAAACGTCCATTAAGAAAAAGGCTTATAATGGGCCCGAAGGGATTTGAACCCTTGGCCGCCCGGTTATGAGCCGGGCGCTCTAACCGTACTAAGCTACGGGCCCCTTTGTAATACATAACCCTTTTTATATAAATTACTTGTTAGCGAAATGATAAAAACCAGCATAGAAAAGCAAGTTCTCATCGCAAATCTTTTAGTCACGCGAAAGCAATGAAGATATATGCCACTCTGGATTTTCTTCATCATCGTCAGTTTTCTTCTTGGACTCTCTATCTCCTTTCTTCTGAGCTACAAGTTCCACTGCATAGAACGGGTTCTTTTCTCGTTCGTCGTTGGAAATGCGATAACTATATGGGCTACTTTCCTGCTTGCATGTCTAAAAGGGTCGTTAAGCATTGATATTATACTCATTAGCATCACCATATACATTTTTTTATCGGTCATACTCTTTAGAGTGTCAAAAGAATCAGTAAAAGCGGCTTTTACGGATTTGAAGAATAAAGCAGTTATTATTTGGCATGAAGATAAACTCACCATTTCTTTTTTTATGCTCATTCTGCTTTATTTGACCTTTATGAATGTATACGGTGTTTTTCGCATTGATGAAGTGGGCAACCTATACGCTTTTCACACTGTTTGGGCCGATTATCCGTTCCATACCTCTGTCATTACCGCTTTTGTTTACCGAGCCGATTTATCATTCCCACTGAATTATCCACAGTTTTTACACATGGAGATGCACTATCCATTTCTCATGGATTTCTATTCTGCGGTATTAATGAAAGGCGGTTTGGACCTCAGGTGTTCTCTTATCATCCCAAACATTTTATTTCAACTTTCCTTTTTTGGGCTGTTCTTCTTTCTCGCTTACCGATTGACTGGCTTAAAGAAGGTCGGGCTATTAGCTACGTTTATATTCATCTTCGCTGGACTCCCTGCGGGTCTTCAATCCGTTAACATCCACTTTCTGAACCCGATGTACGCAGTATTAATGCCACAAAGAACGGCGATGATTGGTATGGGTATCTCTTTTGCCGTCTATATTCTTCTATTACACGCATTATTTACTGATGAGCAGGATACACAGAGACATGCATATAGGGAACTAATACTTGCCGGTGTGCTTATTGGCTTGCTGCCGTACATACACGCGCATTCGTTTATGGTGACTGCATTTGTCGCTCTATTCCTTTCTGCTGTTGTGTGTATAAAAAAACGCAATTTGTGGGTCCTCATTTCTTTACTCGTGCCGTTAATTCTTCTTTCTTTACCGCAGATAATGAGCATAAGAACAGGCATATCTGCAGATTTCTTCGTCTTCCCTTTCCCCGGTTGGACAGAAGAGAACAGGAACATGATAATGGGCTTTGATTGGTCCTCCATCGTCACCGCCGCTTTTTCTATCGCAAAAACCATCACAGTACTGCAAATGTTCTGGGCGTTAAACGCAGGCGGGCTCATCATCCTGCTCGCGTTAGGTTTTTTAAAAGCAGATAAGAAAGCAAGGCTATTTTATCTGCCTTTTTTACTCCTTTTTGTCATTGCGAACTTCGTTAAATTCCAACCCTGGTATTTTGATAACTATAAGATATTCATATATTGGCTCGCACTGAGCGCAGTAATGGCTTCGTTGGCTACTTTATGGGTAACAGACTTTAATAAAAGGTTTTTTAAAACACTCGCTACTGTATTGCTCGCTATTTTAATTCTCGCTTCTACTTCTTTTGGCTTAGTAACACACGTAGCAATGGTGGAGGATAGCTACGTGATTTGGACACAAGAAGAGACCGAAATTGCAGATTGGGTGCGAGCGAATACGCCACCGGATAGTGTGTTCTTAACAGGAAGTGCGCATAATCACCCTATACCCTCGCTGTCAGGAAGGCCGAGAGTTATGGGTTACGAAGGGTGGCTGTGGTCTCATGGCATCAACTGGACGATGATTAATGCAAGGAAGCGAGATGAAATGGCGATGTTCAGGGGGAACTATGCACTTGTCAAAGACTATGGCGTGGATTATGTTTGCATTGGTCCCTACGAGAGGGCTTTCGCAAGGGATAACGAGTTTGAAATAAACTATTCTGCCTTTGACGATGAGACACGATATGATTTAGCGTATGATGAGGGTGAGGGAATATGGCGGATATATGGAATTACGTAATTGATTGCAAAATGCAGACTGCAAATTGAAAAAATCTGGATTATTGCACTCTTCACTATCCTCATTTATTGCCCTTCACTTGTTTTGGTGACCTACCGCGTAATCTCCCATGTTAGCCGGCTTTCAAGGATATAGTTCCACAAAAAAGCGCAAAGGATACCAAAAATATTTGAGATTAGGTAATATACGCCCGCATACTCGGTTAAGAGGTAGAGAACACCAATGTTGATCACCAATCCTCCAGAACGCCACAGGTTGCTTTTTAGGATACGTAAAATGAATTGTTTCACACCGCTAGTTTTTTTTTCCCTGAATGTCCACCGATCGTTTAATAGAAATTGTATTATTATCCCGATTTCAATAGCAATTGCTGAAGAGAACAGATAATATATCCCAGCAAGGTCAGTAAAGAGCCAAAGTAGTACTGTATTAATCACGGCACCAATAACACCCACAATCGAGAATCTAATCAGGCGAAAGAAATCCCGCTTAAATGCGTTTAGTGGTGCAATTTTTCCCATTTTCTTATTTAATGTTTAATTCTTATTTAAATAAGGGAAGAGCTACGGGTATTTAAACAACTTACCCAGCAGAAAGAAATCGAAAATGCACGTGAAAATGTATAGCTAAGAATTAAGCTTCTTATACGGCAGGTTTAAACCTAGGCATATTAAGTATATTCGAGAGGGCGAATTGATTTGAAATGATGGAGATTATATATACTTCGCTGATATATAC
>WSZT01000125.1 GCA_013139985.1 Candidatus Methanophagales archaeon
GGTATGGAAAAACTGGAAGCAAAGAATGTTATTAACATCTTCGAGGGCAACATGTTAATAGATATGACCAAAGGTGTTCAGTATCTGCGAGAGACGATGGAGTTAATCCAGGAGGGGTTTGAAGATGTGATGCAAAAGGGCCCCTTAGCAAAGGAGAAGTGCAGAAGTCTAAAACTAAAGCTAATGGATGTGAAGTTGCATGAAGATTCGATACACCGTGGACCTGCACAGGTCATTCCCGCGGTGCGAAGCGCTATACAGGGGGCCATATTACTTGGAAAGGCTACTTTCCTTGAGCCTGTACAGGAGGTATACATAAGTATCCCGCAGAATCTGCTTGGTAACGTAACGCGTGAGATACAGGGCAGAAGAGGGCAGATAGAGGACATAACGACCGAGGGCGATATGGTAACTCTGAAGTCAGAAGCGCCAGTGGCCGAGATGTTTGGCTTCGCTGGTGATATAAGGTCTGCAACAGAGGGGCGAGCGATTTGGAGTACTGAGTTCGCAGGCTTCAAGCCCATACCTCAAAATCTGTTTGGCGAAAAGGTGATGGGAGTACGAGAAAGGAAAGGTATGAAGCGTGAAATGCCAAGAGCGAGTGATTTCGTGTCTTAAGGGAGAAGACGCGGGCTGTATAATAAGCTTGGCTGCGTGAATCGGCAACGAAGGTCCTTAGGGTAGTCGCTGTAATTGCAGCGAGTGCCAAGAAGAAGCCACCATCAGAAGGCATTATGCCTTTTGGGGGTGGCTAGGCTATCTAGGGACCCATATCATTTCTTCATTCTTCAGCGTTACTACTTACTCCGAGATACTCTTTAATGTGGCTAAATCTCTCACCTGGAGGCGCTCCAGCAGCAAAAGCTATCAATATACGCATGTTTTTTCAGTATGGTAAAAGCAACTTTTAGCATCGCGATAGAAGAAGATCTAAATTCAGCACATAGAATAAAAAATAGGAAGACGGTAAGTTGTTTAAGTAAAACGCCCCCGGTTATCTGACTTATTTTGTTGCTTCCTCGATGTCTTCTCGTGTTACTGTCTTTCTTTTAGCGTGCTTTGCAAGGTTTACGGCTTTTACCGCAATTTTTTCGGCTTCTTCTTCTAACAGCCTTATTAATTCCTGGCTTGCGTCTTCACTTACTCGCTCTGCTCCTGCGTTCCTAATTATCCTGGTTACCGGTGCTATTGGTAGTTCAACCATTTTTATCATGATAATTAGGCTTTGAGAAGTATATAAGCTTTTCAAAGGCTGTTAGGACTTGAAAGTTTGGATAGACTTCGTTAGGCGACATCTTTAAAATAAATAAATAAGATAGCTAGATAAATATAATTAAGGAGGTGAAAATCATGTATGAAAAGGAGATCGAAGTGAAAATGCAAGAGCTCCCTGAAGATCTAAGGAGAGATGTTTTAGACTATATGGAAATTCTGTCAAGGAAGTATAAGGGTAGAGTGGCCAAGGCAAAAAAGTTCAAATTCGACTGGGAAGGAGGCTTATCAGAGATACGGGAGAAATTCACTTCCGTTGAGTTGCAACACAAGGCTTTGGACTGGAGATAATGTTTTTAGTGGATACAAATGTATTTCTGGAAATACTCTTAGGGCAGGCTAAGAAGGAGAGCGGTAAGAAGTTTTTAGACGACAATATTGGAAATTTAAACATAACAGATTTTTCTTTGCACTCCATTGGTGTAATCCTGTTCAGATACGATAAGGAGAGCATTTTTCAGAATTTTGTTGAAGACGTCATACCAAATGTCAGCCTGCTCTCATTGCCAATAAAGATGTATGGAGAAGTTATAAACGCAAGTAGAAACCTGAATTTGGATTTTGATGACGCTTATCAATATAGCATTGCCAAATATCATGGACTGAAAGTGGTTACAATGGATAAAGATTTTGAGGGAATAGTAGATGTGGAAATTTTGTTTTTATAGGTCATTGCCTAACAGAGCGTATCTGGCTTAGGTACTTTACATCTTTGCCCAATTCCCCTTTGGGGAACTTCAGGTACGCTCGTGAGGTTGTACGCAATTGCTCAATGCATAATGAAAATAACCCCTCCTTTTTAACAAACCGCAAACAAAAAAATGTCGAACTTAACTCTGCGGGTTTCTCCATTGTTGAAAACCTACCCTTTTTACAATATAGGAGAAGTGTCCACTTTTGAAAGGCAAAAATGGTCGCAAAATGGCCAAAAGAAGGCAAAGAGGGGAGATAATAAAAAGTGGTGATGACTTGTTTAATGGGGTTTGGAATGATTATAGCGGAATGAACATAAGGGCGGTGATTAAAATGGGGTACTTTTTGAGTTTGATGATGCTCGGGATGTCAATGGAATGTGTTTATAAAGAAAGGTTAATAAGTACAAAGAAAGGTAGGAAAATAAAGGAGGGGTGATCTGTGAAGAATCCAACTAGACACAAAAACAAAGAGGCAGACTATTTTCTCTCTAAGATGAACGAGTTCTTTTACGATGATGCGATATTTGCCTATAATCTTACCGCCTTCTTGTCCGCTGCTCGAAGTATCACATGGTATATGCAAAAGCAATACAAACACCAAAAAGGTTTTGACGAATGGTATCGTCAGAAACAGAAAGAGATGTCCGATGACCCAGAACTTCAGTATTGCAGGCATGCTAGAAACGAAGATCTTAAAACAGAATCTGTACCAACCGTAGCGACTCGCATAAAGAAGTCTTGCATAGGTGTCTCAATAGCCGAAAATGGCACACCGGAGACTGAGCAAGTCAAGAAAGCTGAGATTAGACCTCCTACAAAAAGCAATCCCGAAACAGTTCGGCGCTTCTTTCAGAAGTTTCCAGATGTGGACGTAAGAGAATTCTGCGAAGAACAATTGATCAAGCTAACTAAGATAGTCAAAGAATGCGAAGATCTGTTCCTATGATTTTTTTTGCTCGTATGTCAACTAACACGGCACAACCGGCAAATGCCCAAATTGCTTCGCAACTTCGTTTGTTTGCCTTTCTAAGCTTCTGATCTAATATAATAAATTACCCTTGCTATGATGAATATGCAAATCGCAATATTTATATAGTGCGAGATTCTAATAGGGAAATATGCCAGAATTGGTTACAATTCAAGACGTATACGAAACGCTGAAGAGAATAGAAGAGAAAATGGTTACACGAGAAGAGGTGGAGGCCCTCATTGATTCGGTTGAAATTCTAAATAATCCAAAAACAATGGAAGCACTTCACAAAAGCGACCAAGACATCGAAGCGGGTCGTGTTAAAGAAGTTACTTCCGTCAAAGAGTTGCTTGACGAGCTGTGAACATGACTTGGGTAGTAAAGCGAACAGACACTTTTTTAGAATCACTAAAGGCCATCAAGAAGAACAAGAAAGCCCTTGAAGAGCTTGATAAGAAAATCAAACGGCTACAAGAGGACCCATTGCACATTGGTGGTTGGCTTTCCAGTGAGTTACATGCCAAGAAGGCAACAAGAATAACAAAGAGATATCGTCTCATTTTTACACCTGACAAAGCAGAGAAAATAGTCTATCTCAATTGGATAGACCACCGAAAGCAGGCCTACTGATTCCCCAAGATTTTTCAAGTTGCCACTTTTAGCAGCATCAAATATTTTTCATCCGTGGCCCTTGTACTCGGGTAAAATAGGTGTAATAGTTCGAGTCTTTTGCTAAACCTTTTCTTTCCAAGAAAAGGTTTTTGGTCGCAAAATGCTACCTTTTTTATTGATGATTGATATCTATTACTAGACTCAATGTCCCAAAGACAAAAACTAGGAATTGCAGCAGGCGCTATATGCCTCCTGGTATGCACCTTTGGCGCTTTTGCATATGCTGAGCCGCAGCTTCCGCTCGCTGATACGAAGCTTAACGAGCAGCCGACAAATCGCAACCCCGCATACACGGACCAGGTTGTAATAGAACCGCCAATTACAATTGACCTTGAACATGACTTCGAGGAAGAAGAAGGGGTTGAGAACATTCTTACCGTTACAAACCCACGTGACGTTGCCGTAATAACGAAAATCGCACTCAATTACATACCATTTATCTGGAGCAATGGCGCATGGACACCCGGAGAAGCGAGAACAGCAATAACAATTAAGGATGTTGTAGTTGCCCCTCATGCCGCCGTTCAGTTCACGGTGCCGGTGAAAGCGGAGCGAAGAACAGAAAAAGGGATTTATCGTGCTATCCCGCAGTTGATTTCAGTAGATAACTGGAATCAATCCGTGCCGGCTTATAAGTCTGTGATTGTAGTGAACTCAGAGAAGATTTGGGACAAGGAATCAGATGCCCCTGGCGGATGTACAGATAGAAGAGATAACGATGGTGACGGCTGGGTGGATGTAAATGACACCGATTGCCCGCTATCATGTAATTGTGAGAATGCGGATAAATATAGCAAAGTCAAATTTAAGTTTAAGGTCTACAATCGTGAAGGCGACAGGATTATTGTGGATTGCGAAACAGAAAAATACTGGACTGTTAAGGCGTTCTTCCCTTACTCCTGGGGCCCGCCGTGGGTAAAAGTTACTCATTCGTGCATACAGAAAGGTTTTGACTTTCCTGCTTCTGACTATTGCGATGAGTTGGAGTATGGCGGATATAGTGATTGGATTCTGCCTGATAAGGATACATTCTAAAATTGGATTTGGCCAAATCAGGTTTTGTCTGTGATCGGGATAGGTATTGGAGTTCAACGCCGGCAAATGAAACCCTTGCATATAGTGTTTGCTTTGATACGAAGCAGCCGATAGCGGAAAGAAGAACAAAAGACCTCTGTGTTCGGTGCGTTAGAGGGTGACAATGGTCGCAATTTGGTCTTTTTATGGTGCGGTAGCGATTTGATAAACAGAAGCAGAAAATGAGAAAAGGGAACGCCAAAAAGGGGATTGTTGTGGGGATATTGTGTATGGTGCTGGCAGTGGTGGGGATTGTTGCTTTTTCTTCGGAAGTGCAACCTGTAGATAGCGTGTCAACAGACCATGAAGCGCTACCTGTTCTTAGCTCAAATCTGACGGATTTAAGTTCAGTTGTAATCGATGAGAGAGGCGAGAGCGAGAGTAGCGAGACTAGCGATAGTGCAGTTGAGCTCTATCTCGAGCATCAGAAAAACATTGTGAACACAAGCGGATGGAACGAATACAGTATTAGCATTACAAACCCGAACGAGAGGGATATACAAAAGACGATCTATTTAGAAGGGACACGATATAACTGGGACGATACGGGCTGCTGGGTAATTGATTCTGACTTCGATGGTAAAACAGTTGCGACTCTGGAGAATATGACGGTGCACCCAGGGGATACTTTACAGGTTACGGTGCCTGTGCAGCTTAAGGCAACGGGTGAGAGGAATTTTTATATTTTTAAGCTGAGGGGGGAGGAGGGGTGAAAAAAAATCTTTTTTTATTATAAAAACAAAAAAGTTAAACCAAATCATAAGAATTAGGCTATATCTATCTCGTCTTATGTAACGTAACCAAAACGGTTTAAAAAGCTCGAATGGAGATAAAGAAGCGGATATGCCCGCCCATTTTTCCTATCGCTGTGAAAAACATCTCACTTCTCTTTCTCCCTGATACCTCGCTTTTATTCAAGTGGTGAACTCAATTTCCACAATTTCCAGCTCTAAAGTGGATTTTCTTTTCTTCAAACTAATTTTCTTTACTTTAATCGCTTTATTATTTCTCTTTCTTCTTGAAACTTTCTTTTTAAAAGCATTATAAGAATCATCTGCAAATAATTCCCCTAATTTTTTGAAATAACCTTCGCAAAACAAGCGAACGATGTAAAAACCAACGATGGCGGGCACAGCGATAATGATTATCACTGTTAAGTTCATTTCCTTTTAATTTATCTGTCCAATTCCGATTCTAAATCCGTTTTTCCCATTTTTTACCTTCCTTTTTTTCATTTTCTTTTCCTCTGTTACGCTATTGGGGGCGATGAAAACCTGCTCCTGTGGGATTTGCACCCACTGACGGATTAGAGTATAGAGTCCCTCTCTATCTCGTTTCTGAAAATCCTTGCTCCCTGATTTTTATACATAACATCATTATCATCCTTCTCTCTCCCTATGTTGTGGCACGGCTTGAAGGATACATTCGTCAGCCCCCTCTCAAAAGGGAGTGTCGCCACTCATTTCCTCCCCTTTTCACTTGTTTATAATTATATTGCTCATGCTATTTAAACATTACAAAAATCTGATAACTTTTAAGATCTAACCCTCCCTCCTAGGAATGAAATTTTTAGGCATCCATTCAACCTCAACATACGTTCCGATGGAATGAGAGGGAAGAACGAATCTTTTTACGGTGAGTTGAGTTGAAAACCTCTCTACGCACGTTTACTCTTCTTCAACCAAAATCTTTTCAACTAAATGGATGGACTTCTTTATAATCTCCTTCGCCACCATTTTTGCTGTTTCTTGTGAACTATCTGAACGCTGCCAAAGTACAAAATAAATATCCCCAAATGAGACTACCCCCTGTGTAACTTCCCTCTAAATATTTCCTATTTGACGTCCGTTGGTCTCTTTAAGTTTTTTATTAAGCTCATCAACCCCTGTATTTGTAGATAAAAAATATACCCACTTGTTCTAGATAACTTGGCGAGCTTAGCATTCCTTCTTTCTCTTTTGCGTCAAATGCATAGTCGAATATGCTAATAAGTCATCCTTCAGTCGATATTTCTCTAGCAACCCTTCAATAACATTCACAGCATCATCTTTAAAAACTATTTTTCTGGCATCTAAATCACCGAGACTATAGATTTTTTAGACACTAAAATTCGCTGTTTTAGGGATTCGACCTCTTTCATCTTTTCTAGCCGAATTACTTCCAAATCCTTTATTTTTGAATGATAACGCCACAAGTAACTACGAGAAAAAAGGGATCCCAAACCAATAACAAATCCCCACGATAACACCATAAGTACCGCAACTGCCCAATCACCCCTTTCATATGCTCCAGATGCACTAAAGATCCAAGGTGCTATTATTGCTATAAGTGACACAATAAGTCTTGTATGAAATTTATTGGAATTTTTCCTAATCTCTTCATCGGTATGTTTTAGTTTATTATTGCATTCCTCAAGCTCCCTTTCAGAATAATATAACTCGTCTCTTATTGAGGGTTGAACAGATGCAAAATCCTCATTAACGTCTCTTGTTATTCTTAAGGCATCTAAATAATCAAAGTATCCATGTCCTTCTAACTTCCTTTTCGCTTCTCGAATTCCCTCACAAGCAGATGTATATTTGTCACGCGCATTTATATCCGAAAACTCGCTTTTGAACCAACTTTCCATCCTCTTTGCCATTGATTCTGCCTTTGAAATCTCCTGTTCAACCTTTGTTTTTGTTTCTTGCGAGATATTTTCGAGTAATCTATCAACTTGGCTCCTAAGAGGGTCAAGCTTCTTATCTGTCTTCGCCTTGACAAAATAATTCCTATCCAGTTCTATCGCTTTACGCAACGATTGTAAAATCTCTTGATCACTCATCTTAATCCCCCCTTCAATCTCTGGGCTTCATAGACTGCATATTGGTAATAAGCTTCGGGATAATTAGAGGAGAGTTCCATAGCTCTTCTAGCATCCTTCACAGATTCTTCAATTTTACCCATGCAATACTTAGTACGAGCAATCAGTAAAAGAGCAAAACTTTTGTAATAATTTGTGCGTGCATTTTTAAGGGCATATCCAAATCCATTAAGGGCATTCTCTAAATCGTCCTTTATTAGATATGTATGTCCCATCGCTATATAGAGGCGGTAATCCAAGGGATTTAGTTCGACTGCATCTTGAAGTAATTTTAGGCTTTCTTTAATCATACCCCGTTTAAGACTTTCTACACCCATTTTAAATAATTCATCAGCTTGTGTAGCTCGAGGATTCTTTACCATATCATGAATCCCTGTTAAGATCTCTAACTGCTTTTCGTGTATCCACATTTCTTCGGCATGTGCCAATCTAAAAAAATCTGCAAGTTCGTAGATTGCTTCGCTGGTTTCACCGCCAATATCAATAACCCGTTCAGCTATATCTCTTTGCACTGATACAATCTCATCCAATGATTGTATCGACTGGTACCCCAATTTTTCGATTGCTTCTGTTGTTTTTTCCTGAGCACAAATAGGGCAAGCACTCGTAAGGTGATTTCCTCCACAGTAAAAGCATGTTGGCATGTCTATTTATCATCCCATTTCCTGCTAGCTCTGCTTTGTGATTCTTCTGAAGTTTTTGCCCTACTCTCAACCGTACGGTCACCATCTGTAATCGTTGTTACATAGTGATCATCATCAAAGAATCTTTCAACAATATTAGAATCTTTTTCTGTTCTCGATGTTGTTTTTCTTCCCATTTTATCACCTCCTTCTGTTTTATTGGTTATTTATATCACGATTAAGGTCACTACACCCCGCACATAAGCACAACGCTTGTACCTAAGCACGAAAGCCTATAACATATTTTGTAAATATATTAGTGTAGTGACTATAAAAACTTTTCTATTTTCCTCGTGAGTGAGGACGCTTTATTTGCAACACCAACATACCAATAATTACCGTGATCAGAACAACACTAGCACCTAACACAACCATCATTATGTCACTTTTGCCTGGAACGGTCACCGGCGTAGACACGGGCGCCACAGGTTGCGGCGCAACCACAGGTGCTATTGCTAAAACTTCCTCCGCTAGAATAGTATATGTGAAGGTTCTGTAGTGGTTACCGTATTTCAGCGTAATCGGAATAACAACGTCTTTAGCTCGCGATAAAGGCTGCAAACGGAAAGTTGCACGCTTACCGA
>WSZT01000020.1 GCA_013139985.1 Candidatus Methanophagales archaeon
GAGATATTATGCGGTAAACAAAAAAATGCCTATCTACAACGAGTTAGCGAGTATTATTTTAAAGACAGAGGGAGTAGCAAAAGAATTGCAGGATAGCCTGTCTGAAATAGGCGTAGAGGCGGCTTTCATCTATGGTTCTTTTGCAAGTGGGAAAGCGGGAATAGATAGCGATATTGATGTCTTCATAATTGGGGAGGGAAATGAAGACGAACTTATAATAAAAATAAGAGAAGCTGAAAGAAGACTGTCTCGTGAGATAAATTATGTTCTATTTACAGCAAAAGAATTTAAAAGGAGGGAAAGGAATAAAGATCCATTTGTCTTAAATGTGCTAAAAGAGCCAAAGAGTATGTTGGTAGGTGATCTGAGTGACCTTAGATGAACTTGAGAGGGAAGGATATACAAAAAGGTTGCCAGCGGATAAGAAAAAGGTAGAAGATGCTTTTAATCTTGCGAAGAGAGATATAAAAGTTGCAAAGAGCGTTTTTGGAGAGGACGTTGATTGGGCTTTCTCCATCGCATATAATGCGATGCTACAGGCAATTAGAGCACTTATGTTTTCAAAGGGATACAGACCTTACGGTAGGAATCAGCATATTTCCGTGGTCATGTTTGCAGAATTGTTTTTTAAAAAAGAAGATGTCATTGTTTTGGATAGAATGCGCAGAAAGAGGCACGCTACAATATATGACACTGCGGGAATAATTTCAGAAAAAGAAGCAGAGAATGCAGTTGAAAGAGCAGAAAAATTAATTCGCGAGATTGAAAGAATGCTCAAGGGTGATTGAAATGAACACAATCCAAAGAATAAAGGCTTTTGCTATTGAAAATAAATCCGTGAAATATGAAGATGGTAGATGAGTGGATGTGGAGGGCGAGAGGCTAAAGGGCAATGGGTAAAGAGGGTTTTATAGAAATTTATAAAATGCTTAAAGAAAGCTTGGAGTGCTATTGAGATTATTAAGCGAATTGAGAATAAGAAAGGATTTATTTAAAGAAGAAGGAGAAATAAAACCATGAAAAACAAAACAGTTTTCATCTTCGGCTCAGGCTACGTTGGCTTACCTTTAGCTTTTGTGATCGATCACCGATTACGCATCACGGAACAGATTACGCATTACCGATTACCCATTACCCATCACAGATTACCGATTACGTATACCCATCACGCATCACGCATTACGCATCACGCATTACCCATCACCCATTACACATCACCCAAAAGAACGAACTGGAATATTATGAATGCAATGCCAAGGGTAATTCCTATGTGTCCAAATACGAACATGGTTTAAAGTAAATATGTTATCTTTATATGATAATTATTGATTTATGAAAATGAAGAAACATGATTAAAACATACGTCATAGATGGTGCGATGTATACGTCGCCTATTTTAGAGGAAAGAACGAAGAAAAGGTTTTTAAGTGCAAAGAAAAAATTACTTTTTGGTGATAAGTATGGGAATAAGGGTAAAGGCGAGATATGAGGATAAGGTATTGAGGCCATTGGTGGAATTGGGGTTGAAGGAAGGAGAGGAAGTGGAGATAGTTATAGCCGGGTCTTTAGCCAAAGATTTTCGAGGCGCCTTGAAACTCGAAAATGCGGAATTAATAGAGGAGATTGCAGAAAGCGATGAACTTATATAAGCTGTCTTCGATTTCGAGGGAGTATTCATTACTGTCCAGCGATGCATATATTGCTTCTTTTGCAAGAGTATATGGAATAACGAACATAGCGACGAATGATGGAGATTTTGAAAGAGTAGAATGGTTAAAGGTTTGGAAGCCTTAAAGAAGAAGGAGAAATAAATCCATGAAAGACAAAATCGTTTGCATCTTCGGCTCAGGCTACCCGGGCTTACCTTTAGCTTTTGTGATCGATCACAGATCACGCATTACGCATCACACATTACCGATCGCAGATCGTGATACGAGGGAGTCGCCAGTGAAGGAGATGGTGAAGGAGTTGAAAGAGTTCGGAGTAGATGCATATGGGTATGACCCGTTACTCAGCAAGGAGGAGATAGAGGGGTTTGGTGTGAAGGCTTTGGATAATTTGGATGTGAAAATTGACTGTGTAATTGTGGCGGTTGCACATGATGAATTTTAAAGATTTTCTTTTAGCACAGGTTTTCTTTTGTAAAAAGAAAAAGTGTATTGAGGTGAGAGTGATGTTTGATGGAGAAGCAGCAAAAAGAAAAGGGTTTTATTATAGGGGGTTATAAAGATTATAAAGGTGGTGAAAATGGAAGGTATAATAAATGCAGGAATCACCGAGGAAATGTATCAGATAAAGCTCTTAGCGGCAATAGGACTTTCTAAAACGAAAAGCGAAGAACTGAAGAGGGGCATAAGGCAACTTCGATATGGGCGTATCGAGAAGATAGAAAAGGTAAAAGAAATATTGGATGATGCACTTAAAAAGGAGAATTTAAGCTCTTTAATTAAAATCCGCTGATTCTATTCAATTGTCAACGGTTGTCGAATTGAGAGAAATAATGAAAGACATAGGAGAAAAAGTAGTTTTCGTTTGCGATGAATTGATGAAGGCCGGGAAAAGAGAGAATTTAGAAGTTATAAATCCGAGAAATGACGTAGATAGACGAAAATTGATAGAGATGCTTAGATGAGTAATCCAATGCATGAGGAGTTCAGTATTGATGTTTATTTACGGGGATGATCGGATTTTTTCACAACAACTTTTCTCGAAGAGAACTTTACTTTCTTAGCACAGGTTCTTTCTTTAGAAAGAAAGTGTAATATAGTGCCGAGTCTGAATTGATTGACTTTTTGATGATAAGAGGATCGGCATTGGCCAGCGGAAGCTATCTGGGAACGTTTATTTAACACAAGTAGAATAGAACTTTTAGGCAACTTGATGTTATTCTTTTCGGGAAGTCTTCCTTTACTGCATGGCCTGAGATGTCCTACTACATTTCAAAGGACCCGGATTATGGATTAGTATTCGTGGATGCACTTGTCTATACATTTGGGTTATCAATGCCCATGCCAAAGCTAATGTTTACCGATCACGCATTATTCAGGTCTGGGAGGATCGCTCCAAGCGCAACGAACAAATAATTGATCTTCTTCAGTCTTATCCCAATCCTTGGAAGAACGAATTGGAATAAAATGAATGCAATGCCAAGCGTGATCCCCAGATGTCCAAATACGAACACGGTTTAAAGATATGTTATGTCCGCATAATAAAAATTGATTTATACCTGAACCAAAGATAAGATTATAGCTGATAAAAATGGCGGAAGCAAAAACTACAATGAAAAGTGAATTAACCATAAGCCCTGATGCTTTTTATACAATAGTCAAATTGAAGGAGGAGCTCGAAGATGCAATAGAGACAATAGAAATAATGAATGAAAAACAAAAACGTTTACATCATCGACTTTGGCTACCCGGGCCTACCTTTAGCTTTTGTGATCGATCACGCATTACCGATTACGCATTACGAATTACGCATCACAAATCACTGGTCACAGATCACAGATCACCCATCACGGATTACCTCAGAGTCGCCATAATAATCCTCAACTGGAACGGGTGGAGAGATACGATAGAGTGCTTGGAATCGTTATCAAATAACCTATCCAAATTACGATGTGATTGTAGTAGATAACGGCTCTGAAGATAAATCAATAGAGAAGATAAAAGAATATTGTGAGGGCAAAATAAAAGTGGACTCAAAGTTTTTTGAGTATTTGACGAGCGAAAAAGAAATAATATATATCTACACATTTAATATTGTTAAGAGGTAGCAAAAGATGGAGATAAAAACAAAAGATGTCCTGAAGAGGATTGGGGATTTAGAGCGTGAAATTGAATACATAAAGAGGGATTTGATGCATTTGCACTTAGAGGAAAAACAGAAACCTTCACTCTTTGGTAGCGTTCGTGGAGGAGATATAACAGACGAGATGATAGAAGAAGCGAAGAAAGATTTGTTCAGAGAATTGGAGGATATTTAATGATTTATGTATTGGATACACACGTTCTTATATGGTATTTCATAGGGAGCAAGCGTCTAAAAAGAAAGCTTAAGGAAAAGATAGAAGAGGTTAGAAACGCCGGAGGTCGTTTGCTTGTGCCAACGATTGTGCTTGCCGAAGCATTAGCTATTGCTGAGAAGGGCAAAGTTAAATTTGATTTTCAAGATATGT
>WSZT01000202.1 GCA_013139985.1 Candidatus Methanophagales archaeon
GATACTCTGCCATCTTTGACGCAGCATAGCCTATCCACCCCAGGACGTATATGTTGTTGTGTACCTCACCCGGGTATGTCCCAAACAGTTCCTTCAACTTGGGGTACGTGAGCTCATCTATCCATGCGTGTGCAATGATGGCAGTACCCAACGCATGTGCGCCATTATACAGCCATTCGTGATTGTCACTAAAGCTGCTTGCTATTTCCATCGCATTCTTTACCTTCAGCGGGATGACTTCTTCGCATTTCGCCAGCAGTAGCAGGAGGTCAAAATCCGATGCCCGACTATCGCTTAAAGCGGTTATCCCTTCTCGCAGTTCCAATGCAGAGTTCAGCGATAAATACAATCTTGAAGAAAGCGTTCCGAATTTGGTTGCCTGTATTCTATCGCCGTCTATCTCTATGAAACCTGCTCTTGTCAGCCCCTCCAGTATGCTGTCCAGTTCCGCTTTCACGAATCCTATTTCTCCGCCTTTTTGATGCGCATAGAAGGTGCAATCAAGAAACTCGTAGACTTGATCTATACGATGTGCACCGCCAGCAATAGTTGCAAGAACCTGCTCAGTCATTGTATCGTTCGAAAATCGCGATTCTATCCGCTCTAATTCGCCATTTATATATACACGTTCTATTGCTTCGAGTTCATCCTCACTTTTTGCTACTATTAGCCCTAGTCCATACGAGTCATGCTCGGGTCTTCCGGCACGACCAAATACCTGCTTCACCCAGCATACGGGCATCGGCTCAACGCCCCTACCGAGCGTGAAGAACTTATAATTCCTGATAATGACCATTTTTGCAGGTAAAGAGACCCCCATTGCCAGGGTAGGTGTGCAGCAGATAACTTTCAATATCCTGTTCCTGAAACTGTCTTCTATCGCTCTCCGCTGCTCCGGATGCAGCCAGGAGTTATGATATGCAACGCCAAATCTAACCATCTCTGCAAGATCGTCCACACCGACATCCACAAGTTCTGCGAGTTTGTCCAATTCCGCATTTCTCAGCTTTAACTGCGCTGCGGCTTTTCTCGCGAAAGAGGCAGAGCCCCTCTTTGTATTCACAAAAACAAGAACTTGTGCGTCCTCTTTCACCTCTTCTATCACTCGTGTTAATATCGCCCGGTCGTCCTCTGCCAGAAATACTTCCTCTTTTAATGGCACCGGTCGCCACTCGGACTTTATTACAGATGCGTGCAGCCAGTTTCCAAACTCCTCTACGTTCGACATGGTTGCGGATAAAGCGATGATCCGCGCGGAAGGATTAAAGCTCATGAATCTTGCCAAAGCACCCTCTAACCTCGGCCCTCTCTTCTCTTCCCCCAGCACATGCGCCTCATCCACAACAACAACTGAAATCTTGCTTAACCACGCGGGCTTTAATCGCGTGAGCGAATCCAATTTCTCCAGTGTCAAGAGTATAATGTTGTATTTTTCAAGATATCTGGAAGAGCTTTCATAATCACCGGTTGATATGCCAACGGTGGCAACAGAGCTGTATTTATCCTTGAAATTCTGGTATTTCTCATACGCTAATGCATTCAGCGGCACAACATAAAGGCATTTACCTGAATCTTGCAATATTGATTTTAACATCACCAATTCCGCTAACAGCGTCTTTCCACTTGCGGTTGGTGAGGAGATAACGAAATTATTGGCACTGTCAAGCAAGCCCGCTTTCATCGCCTCTTCCTGTGGGGGATATAACTCCAGGTCCCTAACAATAGGCTCCAGTTCTATTCCCAAATTCAAGTCGGATAATCTCATTTTCAGAATTAGAATAAATATAAATATGTTACTTCCTTATTTCAATTATTAAGAAGGGAAGTTTATTTGTGCAATTTGAAGTTATTTTACAAAAGGAAAAATGGCGAAGAAGCAGAAGAGAAGTAAGGGACGAAAGACAAAATCCGCAGGTAGGTTTGGCGTGCGCTATGGTACTCGAATAAGAAAAGCGGTTGTAGCAGTAGAAGAGCGGACACATGCAGCACATAGTTGCCCCAAATGCGAAAGGGGGTCAGTGAAAAGGATCGGTACCGGGATATGGAAATGTGCAAAATGCGGCTACACATTCTCCGGTGGGACTTATGTCCCTCAGACCTCACTGGGGCTAGCGTCACAGCGGGCACTTAAAAGGGCAGTTGAAAAAGGTACAGAAATAGGCATTGTAAGTAAAGAGACGATGGAAGCGGAAGGAGAACTGGGAGAATAGTCAAAGTTACTATGGGTTACTATTGCATGAGATGCAAAAGGCATGTGGAAATAGACAATAAAGTGTACCGGGGGGTACGATGCCCATACTGCGGATATCGGGCAATGAGGAAGGAGAGAGCGGAAGTAATAGTGAAACAAGTAAAAGCCGTTTAATTTTTTAACGTTTTAATCAGACTTCCCTGCTGTTTGTAATGAGAGTCGAAGCGGAATTTGAGTTCGATGATGATGTGGCGAAACTAAAAACGATATATAACGCTGTAAAAGAGGAGTGGGCTGATGAGACAGATAAAAAGCGCTCCTTTGTTAACATCGAGCTCAAAGGGACTAAATTGGGTATCAATATATGTGGTGATGATGTAGTAAGGCTAAGAGCAGCGGTGAATACCTGGCTTCGATTGGTAAAAATAGCGGAGGAAATGATAGAAGTATGCCAGCCTCGGACTTTCTAAGTGGGATACCAGCATTGGTGTTTCTACTGGTGACTATCCTCCTTATTTTAGGCGTGATATGGCTGATAATCAAATTGTTACCTTATCTTATCCCGGCAATTGCAATAGTGATTGTGATTCTCATTTTAGTCTATTTCATGTGGCGGATTTTTAGTAGAGGCTAAAGTACCCAAACTACCTAATCCGGAATGTCCGATTTATCCCTCGGCGGGGGAGCTAGCGCTATCTATGTATCTTATCAATCCCTTGTCTATGTTTACAAAAGTCCTGATAGCATGTCTTATCGCTTGACTTCTATTTTCAAACACACCTCTATCTATCAACGTATCCAAATAATCCAGATTCTTTCGGTCTATCCAAACAGTAACATGCTCTTTCCGCTCTTCTTCTTTTTTCCATCTCATGATCTATGTAGCCTAATGTAGCCTCATCCTTTATATGCTTTCAAGGCTTTGTATTATTATTCGTTTTGAATTTCTGGTTCAGCTAAGATCGGGCGATTATTACCTTTTTGCTATTCTTTTATTTTGGTATATAACGTATAACTTCTAATTAGTCCATTTAAGACGCGGATTTACGCTGATTTGATTTCTTATGTGTTAATCTATGTCAATAATTTATTTTCTTGGTCGCGAAAAATCAAAAAATAGAAGGTGAGGACAATTATATGCCCTCAGTGTGCTGCGTTTATTCTTTTGCTATTATTACAACCCCAGCACATCTTTAAGCTCGAGATGGTACTTTCCCAGGTTACCGCCGAAATTACCTGCTGTTATCTTTACCACGCCTGGAACTTTCACCGCTGCCTTTATTCCCGCCTTCATTCCGTCCTTAACCACATCTTCGCTAACGCCGTTTATTACGATCTCAAAGACGCCGTTGACATCAGCAGGCAGTTCAGAATCCTCTATTTTGTCCTTTAACGTGGGGCAGTACTTCTCATTTATCGAGGCGTGCATGAACTTGTATGTATTTGAGCTGGGTTTCGAGCCCGAAGCGACAACGCCACCCGTAAAAGGCGTTATTGTGTTTTCCACTTCCAGTATTGCGGCAACAGCATCTTCAGCAGCGGCCAGTGCAGCCATCTGGTCCTTCGCTAGGATAAAAATATTACCTCCGGCAACGCCCGCCTTCGCGCCCATGTTCTTCTCCATCACGAACTCGCCACCCATTATCGGGACCCTTACCACTTCTCTACCGTTTAGTTCCTCCTCTGATTCGAATCCGTCACCAAAGAATTTCAACTTGAAGCCAGTATTAAACTCCTTCTCGCTTTCGGGCATAGCATTAAAAACCGCCGTTGTTGGACATGTGAAGACACATTGTCCTATCCTCGCAAGCAACTGCTCATCTAATGCCTTATAACCGAATGTGCACATCATTACATAAACTCCTGGTCTTCCATCCGGGGTCTCTTCAGGCGATGCTATTTTATCTATCCCTGCCTCTGCGGGGCACATTATTACGGAAGTGCCAAATCCCGTCATCTCCTTCGCCGCTGTCATCGCCCATTTCTCATTCACCGCCGTTATCAATACTCGCGCAACCTTTATCGGAAACGCCTCTGCAAATGTATCTTCTATTTCTACACCTTCCAATTCCATTTTTTTTCTTTCACCTCAAAGAACGATGATGATGTAGAAGTAATAAATGTTTCTGTTTTTTGTCATCTGTAAAAATCACAAGCTCTGTTTTTGCATTTGCCTATCTACTCTTGCCCTCAGCTTAGATTTTTTATCCACCTGGATAACAACACCAATCATACGTAGATATTCCGCGGAAAAATATTTACCGTGTATTAATAGCTCCATCAAATCATCATCTTCGTCTATATCTGCACTGATAAAGAACGAATCGTGAACGATGTAGCTCAAATTCCGCCTCTTCGCCGTTTCTATATGTTCCAGGTAGCTAACCCCATAGTAAGAAACGACGAACTCACATGGCTTTCGCATGAATAAAGCGTTTGTACCACCCTTTCTTCCCGGTGCTATCACCACATCCGCGTCATACCCGATGAGTCCATTTATACTTTCTGGTGTTACAAGCGGTATATCAGCCATTATTATCAGCCTAGGATCTTTTTCATCCCCTATTACTTCGTTTAACACCTCGTTCAGTCCTTTTTCATCTACCCTTACAGTCAGTTTCAAATCATGAAGCTCAAGTTTCAATTCATTTAATAGCTCTTCCTTAGAGCACATTGAGATTATCTCTACTTCTTCTATCTGCGACTCAGATAAAGAAACTAAAACATCTTTTAACATCCTTATAGCGAGTTCTTCTCGCTCTGCCTCAGTTAAAAGCGTCCGTAATCTCGTTTTTGCCCCTTTCTTCTTAAAGGGTATAATCGCTTTTACACTATTCATAAATCGAATTTTCTAAGACAGTTCTTTTAGCGCCTCTACCATGCGCTCACATTTATCCTGCATTATCTTCGCCGCTTCCAATATTATCTCATCTACCGGAAGTGCGCCATCACTCTCAACAGTGAAAAGTAAATTATTCACATCTTCGTCAGATATGTTTTTATAGCCACAAATAGTGACTGGCTGCCATTTCGCATGTTCTTCACCTCTACCCCACCTTGCTATCGCATCCAGATCTATCTTTTGCCTTGCAACCGTTTTTATAGCGCCTATTTCCTTCTCCGTTGAAATCAGTTTCACAATCGGTATATTTCCAGATGCTGCCTCCACTTTTGGGTATGAGGAGATGAGTTCCTTAGAATATACCATTGTATAGCCAGCTTTTTCCGGGCTTGTTGCTTTTAAAGTCAGAGTAATCTGGTCATCCTCTTTATATTCATTAAGGTCTGTCTTCAATGGCACCAGAGCCAAACGCAACGCTAATTGCTCGTCGTATAGTAACGATGTATTCTCCCGAATATTCAGTTCGTCAATTGCAAGCTTTGGCACCTCGGCAATCATTACTCTTCTAAGTGCATTTGCAAAACGCACTTTCATACCAGAAAGTGCAATTACCACTTCCTTTTCCCCCCGATCCGCTATTTTTACTTCCATCAACTAACTCGTTCGTGTGTAAGCAAAAGCTTAGACTCTTCTCCCTCGCTTTCCTCCAGGACGCTTCGTGCCGTCATGTGGCATCGGTGTTACGTCCTCTATCTTCCCTATACGAATCCCAGCACGACCGAAAGCTCTTATCGCTGCCTGTGCGCCTGGGGCAGTTGTCCTCGATTTACGTCCCGAAGCAGCTTTTACTTTCACATGTAACCCTCTTATTTCCCGCTCTTTTAGTTTATCTGCTAGTTGTGTTGCCATCTGCATTGCGGTATATGGTGAACTTTCATCGCGGTCCGATTTTGCAACCATCCCACCGGAAGCCCTTGCGATCGTTTCCGCACCCGGCAAATCGGTTATTGTGATAATAGTGTTATTAAATGAAGAGTATATGTGCGCTACAGCCCATCTGATTTCAGCCATTTTTCAAACCACCTTCTTTGTCATTTTGATTGCCCATAGTAGCCTATTTTCCCTTCTTCGTCCTCGCGTATTATATACGATGGGATTGTTACCCTTCTACCATCGACAGCGATATGACCGTGAACAATGAGTTGTCGAGCATGTTTTATCGAATTGGCAAGTTCCTTCTTATATACTCTTGTTTGTAAGCGTCTCTCTAAGACATTCTCTACGCTCAGCGACAAAACATCGTCTAAATCTACGGCGGCTTCTCCCTGTTTCAATATACCCTTCCTCTTTAAACTCGCCAAGATAGCTTCTTTCTCCCTTAACATATGCTCTGTAGGCTTCGCTCCTGCTATTCCCGCTAAGATCGCCCTTATTTCCCTCCGGCATTTCTTTATAAAGCTCGCAGCTTTCCATATCTCCTTCTTGTTCTTCAACCCATAGGTATCTGTCAACTCCTTCTCATCTTTTATCCGCTTCGCTTCCCATGGCCTTCTTGGTTTCTCATACGTCTTCTTTCTTTTCTTTGGATGCCCCATACTATGTACCTCCCTTCGTCCCTCTAACTTCCGCTGCCTGTTGCTTCTTTCTTATTACGCCTACTACCATACCCCTTCGACCCGTTGCTTTAGTCCTTTGGCCTCTCACTTTCAGCCCTCTTTCATGTCTTATGCCACGATAAGACCGTATCTTCCGCAGCAAATTTATATCATCGCGAAACTTTAGCGTGAGGTCTGTTCCCATTATATGCTTGTCCACACCGGTATTTATGTCTTTTCGCCTGTTAAACATCCATAGTGGTAAACGCTTCTCCGCACTGTTGATCGCAGTTTTCAACCGCTCAACTTCATCGTCTGAAAGATTTCCCATCTTCCCCTTTGAGTCTATCCCCGCTGACCTAACAAGCGCCTCCGCTATTCTTCGCCCTATACCCTTTACGCCGCATAGCGAATCCGCCACGTTTCTCTTACCATCTAAGTCGGTATCCAGAATTCTAACGAAATACTTGAATTCCTCTCCCGTCTCTTCTACTTCTTCACTCATTTTTCTTTTAGTTTAGTCTTGTTTCGCCGAGGAAGGGATTTGAACCCTTGAGTCCCTTGCGGAACACAGGCTACCTGTTCGGGGAGTTCCAGGCCTGCGCCTTACCACTCAGCCACCTCGGCTTTACTCCTCCAACTCTTTACATACGTCCCTCGCTTCATAAACACCTTCTCCGCCTTTACACACACGCCTTTTTCCGATGTGAACATATCTTCCGAGATCACCTTTGCTTCGCCTATGCTCACTGCTTCCCCTTTTAATGTATATATTACAACACGATTTCCTATATTTATCCCTTCTTCTATTCGCGAGATACCAGGAGCTGTGAGGTTTGCGCCGTGACATATTGAATCAACTGCACTATCCTTTACTATTATGCACGGCAGATGCCCTAACGCATATTCCATTGGCATGATCAGTTTCCGTAGAAGGCGCTCATCTCCGTCCTCAGAAAAGATGTAGGCATCTTTTAGGTCTTGCAGCTTCGTGAGGTTCGCCTCATCGAAAGGGAATGATTTCGTCCTTCTCAACTGCACGAGGTGCGCGCCTACGCCTAAAGCGAGACCGAGGTGATGGCACAGCATTCGCATGTATGTGCCCGCTTCGCAACCTACTTTCATCAGCACGTCCTTACCGGCAATCTCCATTATCTCTATGTAATGCACTTTTCTTATCCTTACCTGCCTTCTGACAGCCGACTTCAGTGGTGGTCTTTGATATATCCGGCCTACGAAATCCTTGCTTATCTTCCTCAGTGTATCCTCTTCAACTGCACCATGCAGTTTCATCACGCATACGTACCCTTTATCAGCAATGAACGTGTCCGATAACTTAGTTGCCACACCTAGCATGACTGGTAGGACCCCTGTAACCCTTGGGTCCAGAGTTCCGGTATGTGCCGCCTTATTTATCTTCAGGATATTCTTTATCCACGCCACCACTTCATGGGACGT
>WSZT01000089.1 GCA_013139985.1 Candidatus Methanophagales archaeon
TTTATTGCTGCCTGGATTGATTCGCCTTCATGGACCTGATAATCAGCCGCACTGACTGACGCAACTGCGAACACTAGAATCACGATCATCAATGCTGCAGCTAAAGTGTCTTTCTTCCGTAAAGAAATCTGCGCTGAAGAAACTTGCTTTCTATTTTCATCTATATCTTCCTTTTTCATTTTTTCACCTCCTATCTTAAAGTAACAAACAGAGGTATATAAAATTTGAAAATATCGTGCCAGATGTCTCAAATTGAGATGATGAGGGAAAAATAAAAGAGCAAGGGGTAGTTTTGTCCCCCTTCCCTTACTTATGTTTATGTCCTTTCTTTGCGCCGACCACCGGAAGCAATCGGGTACTCATGCAGGTTGTTCTATCAGTGAGCATTCGTCCAGCAGATCTTTGTCTTCACTCTTGAGCTCGCCGGGTATATCGTAGTTGCCCACTCCACCTGGCGTGGGAGACCAGTAGTTGCTCGTCCAGTTATTATCTGTCCCGTCATCCCATGCTTGTGGCTCATTGCCAATGAAGCAGTTTTCATGTATCTCGGTGTTTATACCGCCGCTATATATGCAAACAGGCGTATATAAAGCTATCGGTTTTTATAGCGGTGCACACCCTTTGAAAGTGACACATCGGAACTATCAATTAAAGGCGATCATACTCATCCCTTTAAATATTTCAAAACATCTTTGAGCTTCATCTTCTGCCCATACATTAATATTCCAGCTCTGAATATCTTTGCAGAAAGCTTAATCACGATAATAACAGAGATCGTGAGTATCGCGAGGCTCGCAACGAGCTCGTAAACCGGAACTTCAACCAAAGAAATCCGCATTAATGTCGTTACAGATGCGGTATATGGTATGTACGTCAGAACCTTTGCGATGATCGAATTTGGTGCATTGATGATGATCATGAGCAGCATCATCGACAAGATAGCCAACATCGTAAATACCGTTGCGCCCTGTTGCGCATCTCTTACTGTACTCGCAGGCGCTGCGACACAAGCCATCGAGCCTGCAAACAGGAGATAACCCAGAATAAAATATACAACTGCGAGAATTAAAATCACTGAGACGGAGATACCCTGAAATAGCGCTGATAAGGGTGTTAACGCAATTGCTAGCACTAACATGCAACACCAAATTAGAACTTGCAGCAGTCCTGCGGAACCAAACCCGATAATCTTACCTGTGAGCAGTTCGTCCGCGGTAAGAGAAGAGAGCAAAATCTCCACCGTTTTACTTTCCTTTTCTATCACGATCCCCTGCATCAAATACCCGGAAGAGGTCATTATCGCGAGCATCAGAAGAATTGCGAGTACGTACGGTATGAAAAATCCTGCCCCGGTCTGCTCTTCGACCTCGCCCTTTTTATTCAGGGTAATACTATTTTCCTTTGCGGGCTCTTGTATTCGCTCTTTTAACGTTTCGTCTATCTTAGATTCCTCCAAAAGACTGTTTCTCAAAAACGTCTCTATTACACGGGTAGGGGGAGAACTGAATAGCCCTGCCTTTGAATATACCGTAACATTTCCGGTTTCACGGTAATTATTGTGAATAACGAAGAAGGCGTTTATCTCATCATCCAAAAGAGCACTCTTTGCATTCTCATAGTCCCCGAATTTGGTAAAATTATCGTTTGCTTGCAGTATTCCCACCTCATCCAGGAACCCGATATTTTTCGGTGTTTCAAGAGCCATCTGCGGAATAAAACCCATTGCAATCACCATAGGTATAAGGATTAATAACGGTAAGATCAGGACGAAGATAAAACTTTTCGTCTTTACCGTTGACAGGAACTCATGTTTCGCGATGATGAATATTTTACGCATTCTCTACCACCTCGATAAAGATCTCATTCAAAGAAGGCGCCTTCAGTTCGAACCTCCGGACTCCCACAATCTCAACTAGCTTTTTTAGTATCTCCTGCGGGTCGGTGTCCTCTTCCAGACTCAATTCCGCATATTTACCGTAATCGTTTACCTTCTTCACTCCTTCAACTCGCTTCAACTTGCCTTCGTATTCCACAACTACCGATTCCTTGTAATTGCTCTTTATTTCTGTGAGCGAGCCGTAAAGAACTCTTTTGCCCTGATTTATCAGTAGAATTCGGTCGCACATCCGCTCAACCTGATCCATCTGATGTGTACTCAGGATAATCGACTTACCCTCACGCTTCAGGTCGACCAGAATATCTTTAATCAGTTTTGTATTTAGTGGATCGAGCCCGGAGAAAGGCTCATCAAGAATTAATAGCTCCGGGTTGTGAATGAACGCAGCAACGAGCTGGACTTTTTGTTGCATACCTTTGCTCAGCTCTTCTATCTTTTTCCTTTTATAATCATAGAGATCAACCTTATGCAACCAGAAATCTATCTTATCATCGGATTTTTTTACCTCTTTTAGTTCTGCGAAATACTTCAAACACTCGAAAACCGTTATTTTTTGATATAAACCACGTTCTTCGGGAAGATAGCCAATTCTCGCTTTGAGTGTATCATCAAATTTACGTCCAAATATAGCTATATCGCCATGATCCGCCCTTAAGATGTCAAGGATTATCCGTATCATCGTTGTCTTTCCTGCACCGTTCGGACCAAGCAAGCCAAATATGACGCCCTTTCCAACGTCAAAGCTGATGTTATCAAGAACTATCTTCGTGTCGAACCTTTTTGTCAGTTCCTTCACATCCAAAATTTTTACGGTCATCATTTACCCCTTTATTTTTGTATACTATGCACTATAACTTCTACCTATAAATTTAATTTAGGACGCCGATTCACATTGATTTAATTCCTTCTGCGTTAATCTGCGTCAATAACTAATTTTAGTTGGATATTATGCTTTCTTGTGGGAAAAATAAAAAGGGGGATTTATTTATTCTCATCCGCCTATCTCTATCGTGTACTCAAAGCTCTGCGTGTTCTTTGGTAGTATCTTCAGTGTCCAGACACCACCAGTTGCGTTTGTTACCTTGTATGTTTCGCTGTACTCTATGTGCGACACGTGATATGTCTCTTCGCTTGTCACATCCTCAAGTGGTAAATAATCCGAGCCTAAACTAACACCTACCGTTTTGACTGTTTTCGATAGTTCTGGTGTCATATCCTCGCCTTCAAGATCTGCCAATGCCAATGAGACCTTGAAAGAAGGCTCTTCTGTCTCTTCCGCTCCTGTGGCATATTTATCGTATCCCCACTGGCTGGCAGAGATCACAACACTGAAATTCTGTCCCTGCTTCACCGTGAAATTTTGCTGGTATGCTGTTTTGGGCTGTTTCCATACTTCTAAACGAATATCCACTTCGTAGTCCATCCCCCATCGCTCTGTCGCGGAGTCATCTATGTTCAGCTTGATGCAACCACCGTACTCACCTTTTACATCTGTGGGCACATCCACAGTCACATTTACCGTTGCAGTTGAGTTCGCATCCACCGTTGCAGGCGCATCTATCGTCAGCCACTCGTTGGGGATCGGGTTCTCGTAAGGTTCATACATGTACTCTTCTTCTCATATTTCCGGACTTATAGAAATCGCTTCGTCTCCTTTGTTTTCAATCTGTATTTGATACTCCTTTGTCTGTCCTGCTTCTACCATGCCATGTATATACCGTGGCTGTATCACAATCTTCTGTGGTTCCCAGACGTTAATTGAAAGAATTATGGCGCTCGGTTGTGGTAAGAATGGTAGATACGGCGTTGAAATAGTATCATTTGTGAATACAATCTGAGTACTGTAATCGCCGATCTCCGCATCTTCTGGTATCTTCACCGTAACGGTGTATTCTTGCACCTCTTCTGATTCAATTTCCGCGCTGCCGGGTTCAAAGGTTATCCATTCTTCTTCCATGAAGTACTCGCCATACAGCATTGTCTCTAAGCGAGGACTTGTAAATACCGACTCGTTTTCCTTGTTCTTTACCTTTATCGTAAACTCTTTTTCACCACCGGGTTTTATCTCGAACCACTCGTTTCTCGGCGAGATTTGCAAATTCGTGTAATCCGCTTCTTCAGCGTTTTCTTCGGATGCCGTTACTACGCTTTCATTAGACATCACTTCTACGCGTCCTCCTGACCTATCTTCCATCACGGACGCTGAATCCATAGCGGCAATAGCGGTGACAGAGAACACACACATAAGGAACGCTGCGAGCAGAACAAGAGTTATTGTTTTTTTCATCTTTTCATCTTTTTCACCTTCTTCTTTTTATATCTTCAAGTTCGCACTTTTTACGGCGAACTTAGTTATCTATGTGCGTGCCCCCTATTTAAACCTTTCGATTTTTCGCAGGGTCTGAAAATACACAGGTTGACGAGTGTAATATTGGTCAATTGTATCACATATCGCCGAGAGCCTATTAGAACTGCAGTTCACCGCGGAGATTACAAAACGTGCTGAAATGACTGATTATGATATTTACGATGCGCGTGGACAAACTTCGTTCGTGTTTTTTTCTTGAAAAACGCTTATCTATTGCTATACCTAGTTCGGTATTTGTATAGCGAAAGTACTGAAACCATGGTAATAATATCCTTTTTCTCGCGAAAATCTGTGTAATCTTGTGGTTATAAAAAGGAGCTAAACAAATACTTGTAATTCAAAAATATTGCATTTTCCCGACGGGTCTTCGTAAACCTTTTCAAGCTGTTCACAGTATTCAAACTTCTTAAGACACTCCGGTGCGTTCTTCTGTTCTTCTTTTCCTACATACACGTAGCTAGCATCATATTTCCGCAGCACGGCAAGGGTATCTGAGATATTCCCCTTGTAAGCTCGTTCTATATCATCATCTCGCTCCCAAAAATCATAACCATGCCCATAAGCCCAATTCGTATAACCAAGCACTCTTAGTCTTCCGCCGATCATGGTCACTGGTGTATGAATGGAGCTCCAGGTTAAAAATACCGATCGCTCTGGTGTGTTCTCTCGTACCCACAGTCCCGTCTCATATTCGCCTACGGAAGCGCAAGAAGAGCAGGTAGATAAATTCCAGGTCACAACTAATGCGGAAGTGAAAATAGAGAATACGAGCAAGAGCGTAATTGTGGCGGTGACTAATAGCTTACGAAGCTTTGTACTTTTACGGCTAAACGTAATATCGGCGAGAAAACAGCCTCCTGCAAGTGATATTGGGATCCAGGCATAGTGAAAGAACTTATACATATCCCAAACCGTAGAATTTGGTGTAAACGAGCACAAATTAGGGATTGCAAGCATCATGAACATCCAGGAATAGACAAAGAAACCGTGTGGCTGCACGGATTTCTTGTACATACTGCCGATAGCGAGTAAAAAAGGCAACCCCAAATTTGCGAGATAAAACCAAACAGGCCCGTCTTTAACGAAATAGAAAGCCCAAGGTAGTTTCAATTCAATGAAGCCGCTGCCCTGACCGATCCCAGCAAACATTTGAATTACGTAGGGTGCGATAAGCGGCAGGAAGAATAGCAAGAAATAGAGTTCATAATTGCGGTTGCTCTGTAAACGAGTGCCCAAAATCTTCTTTAAGTAAATCAGAGCGAACAGAAGGAATGCCGAAAGGCTTGCGACCATGTGAAAGGGGAACAACAGACCTGCTAACAAGCCGGCCAACGCTAGTTCTCGTTTACCGTCGCGCGTGTCGGTGCCCAAACAGGATCGTGAACCGCGATATAAGAAATACACCGAAGTAGTAAGCGTTGGCAGTCCCAGAAGCTGAGGGCGCTGCTGTAGCAGATTATCAAAAATAGGTGGTAGTGTGAAGAACGTGCCATATTCAAATGCATAATTTGTACTGTGTTCTAACTGCCCCGCGAATAGAGCGGAGAAGAAGAGTAAATAGGAAAACCCGGCACCTAACGTCCCGAGCAATACGGTATAAACGCCTGCTCGTTCATTCTTCAGATACGATGCGAAAACGTAGAGCGAGAGTGCAAATGTAAAACACGCCTTTGCTGTTCCGGTTTAGTATTACGTAAGAGAAAGAGTAGCAGAAATACGAATAAAATGGCAAATGCAATTAGAATCGTGTGCTGCGAATAGCCAATAGCAAGAGAGAGGAAGTAAATAAGGTGTGTAGAAATCATCACGCTGAGAAGTAGGTACAACAACAATTTCTCTTGCATGTTCAGGGCTTTGAAGTAATACTCGACTATTATGTAACCCGGGACGAAAAGAGTGAATATGAGTGCGGAAACGAGTGCTGCATAGGGCGAGAAGAAAGAGGCTATTAGCAACAGAAAAACAGGAAGTGCTATTTGTACTATCTGCTTTAACATTGAACTCATCATCTTGTATTGAGTATTCTTTTAAGAAGTTTGCAAAGCAAAAAGATTGTATTCGTATAGGTGTCAGGTTTTAGGTTTTAGGAAGCTGTCCCACAATTACCTATCACCCAATGATAACGTTCTACATGTGGATATAAAAAGGAATAGTTTCATTCCAACAAATACAGGGCTTTTATGTTCCTTCCGCCCCAAATACGTCTTCAACAACGCATTGAACATCCTACAGTGATTCGAATATTTAAGATAAAGCAGTTCATGTACTATTGCTTTAGACCGAACCGCGTCCGTTTCTTTTAGTAGTGAAGGATCGAAGGTCAACCGCCCCTTACTGGAGCAACTCGCCCATTTACGGGTCATATTACGTATATGTATCTCTTTCGGCACAACGCAGATCTCGAGCCAGTAGCAACTATCGGACTGCAATAGCACGTAATCACCCTACCGGCAGCGCATATTTAGCTGCTATTTCTATGAACGCCTCACCCAAATACCGTATCTTGTTCCAGCCCATGCCATACGTATTGAGCTTCCAAACCCTTGTAGAACCTGCGAATTCGCCTACAATCCCTCTTCGTTTCAATTCATCGCTGAGGAAGAACCCTCTTCGCTTATGCGTCTTCGCAATCTTGTCAAAGCTATCTCGTGTATCCACCTTCGATAGCGTATGCTTACGCGGATACTCACTTGTAACTTTGTTCCCTTCTATACGCAAGAATTGCTGGATGAAATAATTTGACTTCTTCAGTTCCTCGTCCCAGCACTTTACACGTTCCTTTACCTTCGGGAAAGAAGCCATCATAGAGATCACAGTCCCGCCCATCAAAGTGCACCCAAGCATCTCCGGCTCTTTGTTCTCGAACCGCCTGCCGGTAACATCTCCAACCATCTGACTGCTTCTGAACACTTTTGGCGCCCATTCGTCAGTAGTAGCGAGAATACCCGATGGTGCGACCGCAGCCATTCCTTTATGGCCTGAACCCACAATAAAATCAGCACCTATCTTCTTACCGTTCACTGGCACCATCCCCACGGAATAAGCGCCATTGTAAAGAAAAGGGATACCATATTCTTTCGCTATCTTACCAACGCCATATACATCATGCTCGTTCCCGAAAGTGTAATCAAAATGCTCGATAATGATAAGCTTGGGCAGTTTTCCCGTAGTTTCCTTCACACGCTCTATTTTATCCGCAACGGCATCACCGGTAATTATATCCTTTTCCGTTGTCGGGACTTCGTTAACTATGCCGCCTGCAATTTCCACTGCTAAGAATTCGGTATAATGCGCTAAATCAGAAACTAACACGAGGTCGCCCTTGTCAAGCAGGGCGGAAGCAACCGCCTGGAAACCGCGTCTCGCTCCTGGCACAACCCGTACTTCGTCCATGCCCACGAAGTCCGCTAACTCAGCATGGAATTCCGCTACCGGCGGTTTTCTTATCTTATCTAGCCTGCCATTAGGGCATTTATCACAGACCGAATAGCCATCGCCATATGCAATGAGTGCTTTTCGTGCCTCGGGCGTCAATCGCCCGCCCGACTGGATAGGGTTTATGTTTATGTACTCTTCCTCTCTCGTCCTCAGTTCAATTTTGTCCTCAACGTACTTGATTGGGTTGCCCTTGCCCTCTTTTAATTCTCTTATGATCGCGTCTACACGATCGATACCTGCTGTGAGCTGCTCCGCTTCACTTTCGTCAAGTCCGGTGGGTAACGCCTCTCGGAATATCTCTCGGATGTCTTCAAGTGCAAATTCCGCTTCGTATATCTTCCTTACCCGTATGTTCATTTTTATATCCCCTCTTTATGAAAGAAAGGTTTGTTATATCCTTCCTGTCAGAACGTTAAAATCATTCATTGTGACTATACTAAAAAACCTTTTCGTAGTAAGAAAAGCTTTACCAAAAGAATTTTTTTAAAAAGAAGCGTTGGTCAGTAGGAATCTCAAAGTCGCAGGCATAGAGCTAAGTGGTGGATATTTCCTTGTAAAGGATACTTATTTAGCGAAGTAAATAATGATTTAATAATTCGTATTAACTCAAATTCGAGGAATATATACGATAAACTCGGTTTCGGTTGGCACTAATTCAACTGTTCCAGACGGGATTCGATGAGACATTTCTGCATACTATGTACGTGGATAAGAAGCTCGGTGGCGTGCATGCAGTCCAGACGCTGAGCAGACTGGACAGGACGATGCGAGGTAAAACCGAGACGTTAGTTCTGGACTTCGTGAATGAAGCGGAAGAGATCCAGAAATCATTTCAACCTTATTTCCAGACCACGTCCCTTGAAGAGGAGACCGACCCAAACAAGCTCTACGATCTCCAATCAGAACTGAAACGGTTTGAGATATACACCACAGAAGAGGTAAAAGAACTTGAACAGGAAACTACCAAAACGCGAAAAACGTATTCCTAATGAAATTCGCGAGGCTGTGGATCTGGATTCGTTTAGGATCCAGGAAACATTTACGAGAGGTCTGCCACTTACGAAAACAGATTCTAAGATATCTGGTATCGCTAAAGGAAGATCGCAACATGCGAAAGAAGATAAAGACTTCTTATCTAATATCATTAATGCACTAAATGAAACGTACGGACTCAATTTGACGGACGATGACAAAGTGGATCTAAAACGAATAAAGGAGAAGCTGGAAGAGAACGAGGAACTCCGGGCTGTTATGAACGAAAAGAACACCCCCGAAAATATCCGTTATAAGTTCGATAAGGTGGTGGATTCGATATTACTGGGCTTCGTTAATACTAAGATTGACCTGTTTAAGAAACTCACGGACCCCGCAGTGAATGCAACGTTCAAACAGAAGTGGTTTGACGGGTATGTGTTGCAGCCAATTTAATTACCGATAAGGGAAATAAAGATGACGGAAGAGTATATTCAGGTGATAACCGCCATAGCGAAAAGAGAGGACGCAGAAGAAATAGCCAACGCAATGGTAGAAAAAAGACTGGCTGCCTGTGTTCAGATAGTAGGACCGATAATAAGCACTTACTGGTGGAAAGGCAATATTGAGAGAGCAGAAGAATGGTTATGCATAATCAAGAGCAAGAAAGGGCTCTATGATGAGCTTGAAAAATCTATTAAAGAGATACATCCCTATGAAACACCCGAAATATTTGCTCTTTCTGTCGTTGCAGGGAGTGAAGATTATCTGAAATGGCTTAGTAGAGAAGTTAAAAGTATATAACATTAATTATATTTGTATAGCTAACTAAAAAAACCACGAGATTTCACAAGATTAACACAAGAACTTGGGATTAATTTTTATGGCATAAAATAGTTAATGGTGTACTAAAACTATGTCAATATTATTCTTTTTCTCGTGAAAATCTGTGTAATCGGGTGGTTATAAAAAGGAGCTAAGCAAATACAATTTATTTAGTCATCAATCCGAACTTGCACCTCATAAATATTACTGGATAGAATTAAGTACGTTCTGAATGATAGGAATTACGTTGAAAGAATAAAGCGGCATTATCGGATGTTCAAGGATTTGATCGAAGAAGAAAATAAGGGTGGTGCATCAATAAAATCAGACAAGAGGGTCAAAATAGGGCAGAATGACCCTTGTCCCTATGGCAGCGGTAAGAAGTATAAGAAATGCTGTAGGAATAAGAAAACATAATTTTGTGATGGGTGGATTTGGCCCGCATTTGCTATCGTGAAATCATCGGTATCACATCATATTTTAGAAAGCGGAGTTATCAAGTTATGGTTGTTTTTTTCAATCACAACCAATGCAAGTTGTCTTTATATAACAGTATCTATATGACGAAACATGAACGCTTAAACGTTCAATGTGGAAAGAGCTAAAAAGCATCGAAGAGAACGGTTATGAGATTGTGGGTCCTCCTGTAGCAGTATGCCATAACGACTCACATAGGGCACTAGAAGAAGAGCAGGTCAGTGAATGTCAGTTTCCGGTGAGGAAAAGAAGACAAGAGTGATGTAAAAAAGGTTCAGAAAGAATTGATGGAAGTGGCATGATGTCATCGCATAGCGAACAAGGAGAAGAGAAAAGTAGGGGTTTTAGCTTAGATGACGAATTGAAATCTCTTGATGTCGAGAACTTATACAAGTTAGTGCGAGATCTAATAAGAAAAAAACCGGAAGTCCATAGATTGGTTTTGGAATGGTTTAAAGAGAAGGCAGAGGCTTCAAGAGTTGTAGAAGAAGTAGTGACTCTAAATGACGAGTTATTGATGGAATACTGGGAAAAAGCCGAATATATAATCTCAGAATTCAATGAATATGGCGGCGGACCGGAAGATGAAGAGGAGGACGCTTATCACTGGCTGAATGAAATTTCCGAATTGATTGAAGCAGGTAATATATCCTCGGATGCAAAACTCGAATTTTTTGATTGCGCCTTTGTGGAGTATGATATGGAGAATTCCGGTTTTGAGGATGCTTTGATGGATATTTTTTTCGCGATGTGCGAGACGAAGGAAGAATGGGAATATTTAGTAGCAAAACTGGCAAAACGTCCTTCTGATTGGCGGAAAAAGTTGATTATGCGTATCCAGAAGAACTATCTTTGTAATGAAACAGCATATTTAGAAATGCGTATGGAAAATCTCCATTACGGTATGGATTACTGGGATTTGGTGGAGTTCTACGTTAATAAGGGCGATTTGCAAAAGGGTTTGGAAACCGCAGAACAAGGGATATTAAAAGGCGAAGGTAGGCTTACAGAGCTGTTTCAATTCTTGTTCGAGCATTTTGCTGAAGAAAGGGACACCGCCAATATAGAACGAATTGTCCGGGTTGCGTTGACCCGGAAGAGCGAAGAGAAGGTCATGCTGGACAGACTATTTGAGTTTTATAAAACTCAAGGTAATTACGAAAAGGCAAAAGAGGCTCAGCTAAAAGCATATAAAATCATGCGATATGGAAACTACTATGCAGAATACAATAAAATGAAAAACTTCATGAATGATGCAGACTGGAAACAGATTGAGCCCAAATTATTCAAAGATATTCAAGAAAAAGACATCTGTGACTATTTACGAATCTGCTTAGATAAAAACATGAAAGAGGCAGTCCTGCATACAATTTTAAATCCGCCTGAGAATCAATGGATAATGAAAAATGAGTTTGATGAATTCGCAGCTACGCTGGAAGAGGATTTTCCGGAAAAGATAGTAGAGTATTACTGGCAAAGCGCTTATAGAAACATCCCCGGAGGAAATAGAAAAACGTATCGTATTGCGGCAGGATATTTGGCTAAGGTCAAACACATCTATATTAATCTGTTAAAAGACGAATCAAGGTGGGGAAAGCGGTTTTTCGAGTTGAAAGCTGAATTTAAAAATCGACCTGCATTTCTTGATGAGGTGAGAGAACTGTGAAGCAAGATAGTCGCTATCAGGAAAAGAGATGCACGCGAGAAGAATCGAAGAATCGAAAGTTTTTTTAAGTAAGGGAACCATATAAATTTAGATGGCAAAATAAAAAAGTGAGGTGATATAAAAATGAAGGGTATAGTAGAAGGAATTGTGACTTTAGCGGAGAGCGGTGAAGTGAAAGTAGAAACAGCGAACCCGCAGGAAATGGCTTTTGCAGTACATAAAGGCTCTTATCCGCAATTAGGCGAAGTATTTTGGAAATTAGTGCAATGGGTAGAAGAGAAAGGGTACGGGATTGTGGGTTATTCTGAAACTGTATGCTATAATGATCCGCATACAACGCCCGAAGAAAAATTGGTCAGAAAATGCCAGTTTCCGATGAGGAAAAAAAGATAACGGTGATGTAAAAGGATGAGGGGTGGATATTTTGGAGATACGATGATTTCCGAAAATGATAAGATTATGATATTAAAATATGCAAAAAAATACAAATTGTCAAGAGTAATCCTTTTTGGGTCGTCCAAAGAAAGGATAGATGCAAATGATATAGACATTGGCGTAACGGGGTTGGCACCTGAATTATTTTTTGATTTTTGCTGGGAACTATATAGAGATTTATCTAAACCTGTGGATGTTATTGATTTAAGCAAGGATTGTTCATTTAATAGACTTGTAGAACAAGAAGGGGTGGTACTATATGGTTAGTATAAAAGAGAAAGTTCATGCTGAAATGGAGAATATTGCAGTGGTTCTAGCTGAGCTCGAAAAAGTAAAAGATAGATCCCAAAAAGAGCTAGTGGTTCTTGTGGGTATGGGGGCATATCTTCAAAATATCTATACCGGGATGGAAAACATTTTAAAACAAATATTACTACACAAGAGCAGCCCAATACCTGATACCCCGACATGGCACAAGGATTTATTGAATTCCGCTGTTGAACATAACATTATAACAAATGAAATAGCAGATAAAATAGGTAAGTATCTTTTCTTTCGCCATTTCTTCACACATGCTTACGGTTTCCTCTTAGATGAGGAAAAATTAAAGCCTCTAATGGACCACATCCCTAATGTTTATTCTGAGTTCAAAAGAGAAATAGACAACTATCTCACAAAAATTGTAGAATAGACATCCTTTTTTATAGTCGGGCATAAATAAAAAAGAGACGTTACAAAAAATGAGTAAGATCCCGGAAGAAATTGTGACTTTAGCGGAGAGCGTTGAAGTGAAAGTAAAAACGACAACCCCTCAAGAAGTGACTTTTGCGGTGCATAAAGGCTCTTATCGTAAAATGGGAGAAGTGTTTTGGAAATCAGTGCAATGGGTGGAAGAGAACGGTTATGAGATTGTGGGTCCTTCTGATTGGCGGAAAAAGTTGATTATGCGTATCCAGAAGAACTATCTTTGCTTATAGAAACATCCCGGGAGGAAATAGAAATAAGCATCGTATTGCAGCAGGATATTTGGCTAAGGTCAAACACATTTACATTAATCTGTTAAAAGACGAATCAATGTGGGAAAAGCGGTTTTCCGATTTAAAAGCAGAATTTAAAAACAGGCCTGCATTTCTTGATGAGGTGAGAGAACTGTGAAAGATCTTTTTGTATAATATTGCGCACTTCTCTAGCTTTTTACGATTATACATTTGCTAGATTTCCTGATGAAGCCGAACATATACCCTATGAAGAGTATGACGAAATTGTTGCGAGAGTTAAAGTAAAAAAGCAAGAATATATTTTAAAAATTTAAAAGAGACATATAAAGCGCTGGATGATGAAAGATGAACACAGATACGTGGTTAGAAAGATACAAACGTCAAATGCTTTTATTGTGATTGAGATTGTAGCATTATTATTATAAGCTAGACACTATGAACCCAATAACCCTGGAAATCTTGAAGAACACATTCACCGCAATACCCGAAGAGATGGGCGCAGCACTAAAGCGGACCGCATACTCGCCGAACATAAAGGAGCGGATGGACGCTTCCTGCGCCATTTTTGACGCCGGAGGCCGGATGTTGGCACAGGCAGAACACATCCCCGTGCATCTGGGCGCAATGCCACTAACCGTAGAATTCGCCTTGCGGCAGTTCGATGACTTACAAGAAGGCGACCAAATAGTAGTAAACGATCCTTATCACGGCGGCTCTCACCTACCCGACATCACAGTAATAAAACCGATTTTCTATGACACTGAGCTAGTAGGTTACGCAGTAAACAGAGCCCATCATGCGGACGTCGGCGGCATGACCCCCGGCTCAATGCCGGGCAACAGCACCGAAATATTCCAGGAAGGTCTTATTATCCCTCCCTGCAAGCTTTTAACCCGCGGCAAAGAGAACGCAGACATATTCGAGATAATAAAAGCCAATACTCGCACACCCGTAGAGCGAGCAGGCGATATACGAGCTCAAATCGCGGCTAACAACTTGGGTGCAATGAGAATGACAGAACACATCAAAAAATATGGCGTAACTGCTTACACCGAGTTTGCAGCAAGTATCATAGCATATAGCGAGAAGCGGATGCGAGATGCGATCACAAAAATACCTGATGGCACTTATACCGCCGAGGACTTCATGGACGATGATGGCGTTACCGACCAGCCGGTGAAAATAGCAGTGACACTAAAAGTAGTGGGCAGTGCCATAAACATAAGCTTTGAAGGCACCGACAGACAAAGAAGAGGCAATATCAATGCACCTTATGCAGTTACGCTCTCTGCCGTTTACTACGTCCTGAGGTGCGTGACCAACCCTGAAATACCACCCAATCATGGCTGTTACCTGCCCCTAAGCATTAACGTGCCCGAAGGCACGGTTTTGAATCCAAAACGCCCAGCAGCGGTATCCAGCGGTAATGTGGAGACGTCACAGCGGATAGTGGACGTCCTGCTACTCGCCCTGCATAAAGCCATGCCGCATAAAATACCCGCACAGTCGCAAGGCACAATGAACAATGTAGTAATAGGCGGCACAGTCAACGGAGAAGGGTTCACCTACTATGAAACTATTGCGGGCGGTCAGGGCGCGTCACCAAATAAAAATGGTGACGATGGGATTCACACGCACATGACGAACACGGCGAATACGCCGATAGAGGCGTTAGAGCTTTCGTATCCGCTGCGTGTGGTGTGTTATGAGCTGATTCCCGATTCCGGTGGTAACGGTAAGTTCAGAGGCGGTTCGGGCATAAAGAGGGCTATTGAGGTCTTGGCAGACGATGCCACGCTATCTATACAATCCGAGCGCCGGAAATACCCGCCAAAAGGTCTGCTTGGTGGCGAAGATGGAAGAGCGGGTAAGAACTATTTAGTCCGAGACAATAAGAGAATAGATTTGCCTTCAAAGCTAACTATGCCGCTTGAGAATGGCGATGTAGTGGTAATTGAAACGCCCGGTGGCGGAGGATATGGGAATCGTCAAAAAGCTATATCTGTTTAGCGGTGATGAAGGCATGAGCTGTGAGGGAACTCACAAATAATAATTTACCAGAACTGTATCTAACATTTTCCAAGGATTTTTTTTGAGACACTGATTAACGCTGATTAACACAGATTTAAAGTATAGTGTAATAATTGATTTTTAAATTTTGATTCTATGAACCCGTAAAAACTTAATAATTTTTTGGGAACTTTAGAGTAGCGTCTGTGTAAATCTGTGAAATCTGTGTCGTTGTATGATAATTATCAAAACTTTTTGGGTAAACTAAACTATTTACTGGGAGTTCCCTTAATCCCAAAATCTTGTGTTAATCTGTGAAATCTTGTGGTTTTTTACCCCTGCTATACAAAAACCTACAACAACTTATACAGTGTACTCCGCCTTCTCGGTGTTCTACCCGCATCCGTAATGAGTTGCTCGAAGTCCTCGGGGCTCATGTACTCGCCCGCTAAGGAACCCGATGCCTTTGATATACTCTCTTCCATTAGCGTTCCGCCCAGGTCGTTCACACCAAAACGAAGCATCTGCTGTACGTCCATTACTCCTAACTTCACCCATGACGCTTGCACATTCACGCAGTAGGGATGAAGAATAACTCTGGCGAGAGCATGAACAGTTACACTATCCCAAAAGGAAATTTCCCTGTTCACCATTCTGCCCAATTCATTGTTCTTTCGCATGAACTTCAGTGGTACGAACTCCGTAAATCCGCCGGTCTCCTTTTGTATCGCCCTTATCTTAAATATATGGCCTATTCTGTCCTCTAAAGATTCTATATGCCCATACAGGATAGTAGCAGTTGATGGAATTCCCAATCGATGTGCGGTCTTTATTATCTCTATCCATTCCCCTGTTTTTATCTTACTCGGACATATCACTTCCCGTATAGAATCATCGAGTATTTCAGCAGCAGTTCCAGGAATAGAACCCAGTCCCGCATTTTTTAACTCCTTCAACACCTCCAACTCACTCATATCAGAGTTCCTCGCCATATGATATATTTCCATTGGCGAATATGCGTGTATATGTACATCAAATCGCGATTTTATGCTTTCTATAATTCTACAATAGTCCGCCACCTCAAGGTCCGGATGCAACCCGCCTTGAATACATATCTCCGTCGCCTCATTATTCACCGCTTCTTCTACCTTACTCAAAACCACATCCATACTCAATAAATATCCCTTCTCCTTCTCTTCCCGGAACGCGCAAAATTTGCAGTCGCCTACACAGACATTTGTAAAGTTTATGTTCCTGTTCACCACATACGTGACGACGTCGCCTTTCTCCGCCTTTCGCAATTCGTCGGCAATGCCGAAGAGATAAGAGGGGTGACGCGCTAAAAATAACGCATCATCTTTATCTATTTCACCCTTCTGTACCTTCCCGTATAACTCATCAAAATCATCTTTCATTTCAAACGTTCTTATGAATGATGTTTGACCCACGGTGCTGCACAGGTTATTTTCCATCCAAACCCCCTTTCATTTAACCTTGAGGTCTTCCTTTTATTCCTGTTATCATATCTTTATTAAGGTCAAATACAGTCGCTGTCTCTGTTCCGTTTGTTATTTTTAGTTTCTTGCTCGCATCAACCTCTCCAATGACAGAAGTCGCTACCCCGGCATCCTCGAATATTCTTATGCACTCTGCCGCGTTATCATCGTTTTCAACCGTGAGCACAAACCCTGTACCCGGATACATCTTTAACCACTGCTCAAAAGGAATATCTACATCTGGTCTTGGTATCTTATCAAGCTCCACGATTGCGCCTGCACCTGAAGATTCGAGCAACATACCAAACGTGCCTAAAGTGCCCGGATTGCTTATGTCCTTACCCGCAGTGGCTAACTTCTTCTCCCCGATCTCAACCATTGTATCCAACTGCTTCTTTATCTCTGCCACAGTCCTTCTTGTCGTGTTGTCCCAGGCCAGATTGTAACTTGGATATATCCGGCCATCAAGGTCAATTGCGACCAATACCTTGTCGCCTGGTTTCGCACCACTTGAAAATATTACACAATCCCTCTTTACCGTCCCCATTATAGCAACATCAAGAGCATCATAAGTAGTGTCCGGATGTAGATGCCCGCCCACCATAGGCACGCCAAATTTTCTCACCCCGTCCTCCATTCCCTGGCCCAGCTCAGCACATATATCCTTCTGCTGCGTTGATGTCAGATTCACCATAGCCCGCGGAGTGCCACCCATCGCCGCTATATCATTTACATTCACCAGCACGGCGCAATACCCTGCCCACCAAGGGTCGGCATTCAACAATTTACCCCAGATACCATCCACAGCGAGTAAAACGAAATTATCATTGTCTACTTCAAGCACAGCCGCATCCTCGCCGAATCCCACTATCGTTCGACTTCCTACCCGATCGGAATTCCCAAGTCTACTTACGAGGTCACCTATAGCCCTTTTCCGTTTCACACCATCAAAATTCCTCAATCCATCCGCCAACGATTCCAGATCCTCTTTCGGTTTCGTGTTTACCATTTTTACCCCCCATCACTTAGCATATTCCCTTATTTCGTCTATTACTTCCTTTACCTCACATATATCTTTTATCCGGAAATCAGCAATCTCAAAAATCTTTCCCGGTCTATCTCCTTCTTCCTGTAACGATAACACCGCTATATCAGCCTCACACATCGCAAGATAATCATTTATGTCATCCCCCACCATCATCACTTTATGCTCTTCCTTCAACCCTCTCACCAAGTCCCGCTTATCCTCCGGCTTCATCATTCCAAAGATATTGTCAGGAGATATGTCAGGTAGATAAGTCGCTATTTCCTCTCTCTCTATCCTATCACCCGAAGCAACATATGCCATGACTCCTATCTCGCGTAATTCGCTGAGCAGTTTTCGTGTTTTCGGGAAAAAATTTATGCCGCCTGCAATCACGTATCTTATCACTCCCCTTGCTACATCCACAATCAAGCCTACTCCTATTACCGGAAGAATATCACACTTCCTCAGAAAGGTCATTGCTTCATGTACATCTTCCACTTTAACATGTTTATCCCCTAAAATTGCTTCCACCACTTCTCTATCACTAACCCTTTTTTCTTTATATATAACCTTATTTTCTATTTTTTCCCGCTTTATTACGTCAGACAAAAATTTTGATGGGTCTTCTCTCGCCAGCGTTTCTTCGTATTTCGTCTTTAATATCACCATCGCACCCTCTTCTATCCTGCCTGTACAGGTTAGCCCCGATCTCCTACTCCGCTTTGTCACACCTCTTTCCATATCCTTAATAATCCTGAAAGGTGCGTATAAAACACCTGCACCATCAAAAACAACTGCTAACTCTGATGTGTCCATTGGCACTCCTACCTCTTCTCTTATTTCTATAATTTTAATGTAAAGAACTTTTGCATCATCTTAAATACAATAGTATAGTATAGAAAATATTCAAAATATGAGATAAATAGCGATGGTGATATTATGATGCAGGACCTGGTAACAGAGAAATGGGAGGACTTTCTGAAGAAGTATTGCTGGGACAGGATCATAGAGCTATCGAATTATTACCCGGAACGGCGTAGTTTGCCCGTTATATTCTCTGATGTGGACATATATGACTCTAATCTTGCAGATATGCTTTTGGAAGACCCGGACGTAACGATAGAATCGGTGACTCGCGCTTTAAGGGAAATGGATATTCCCACTGGAGTCACTCTCGATGGGGCTAATGTTCGAATAATAAAGCTTCCAAAGAAGGTAAAGATACGAGACATCAGAAGCAATGACATAGGCAAGCTGGTGGGTATAGAAGGATTAGTAACAAAGGCGACCGAGGTAAGGCCGCGGGTAATAGAAGCGGTATTTGAATGCCCTTTTTGCGGGCATATCTTCTCGCTGGGGCAGAGCGGAAGGCAATTCCGGGAGCCGATGGAGTGTGAGAAAGAGAGTGGCGGATGCGGACGAAAAATACAGCGGTTCAAGCTATTGGTGGATCAGTGCAAATTCGTAAATGCACAAAAGGTACGGTTACAGGAATCGCCCGAGGAATTGAGGGGTGGCGAATTACCGCAAACTTTAGACGTTAATCTGGAAGATGACATCTCCGGCGAAATATCGCCAGGCAACCGTATTGTTGTTGTTGGTATTCTCAGGTCATACCAGAGGATGACACAATTTGGGAAGACTCCGTTCTTCGACATATATCTGGATGGCAATTCGTTAGAGGTGAAAGAGGAAGAATTTGAAGAGATAGAGATAACAGAGGATGACGAGCAAGAAATAATGGCGCTTAAAAATCAGCCGGGAGTATATGAGAAGCTCGTAGGAAGTATTGCACCCTCTATCTATGGCTACCACGAGATAAAAGAAGCGATGGTACTCCAACTGTTCGCGGGCGTTCCAAAGGATTTGCCGGATGGGTCGCGTGTAAGAGGCGACATACATCTACTCCTCGTTGGTGATCCGGGAGTTGCAAAGAGTCAATTACTCACATACTTAGTGAAGTTAGCACCTCGAGGCTTATATACAGGCGGTAAAACTAGCTCTGCCGCTGGACTTACAGCCGCCGCCGTTAGGGATGAGTTCGGAGAAGGGCGGTGGACTTTAGAGGCTGGAGCGTTGGTACTTGCAGACAAAGGGATAGCCGCGGTCGATGAGATAGACAAGATGCGAAAGGAGGACCGGGATGCACTCCATGAGGCAATGGAGCAGCAAACTGTTTCTATCGCAAAAGCGGGAATAATGGCGAGGTTAAACACAAGATGTGCCCTGTTAGCGGCTGCAAATCCGCTCGGGGGACGGTTTAATAGATACGATCCCATTTCAAAGCAGATAAATATGCCACCTACGCTCGTGTCTCGATTTGACCTCATATATACTATGATGGACAAGCCAGATGAAGAGCGGGATACGAGGACCGCCGAGCATATAATAAAGACGCATTACGCCGGTGAACTGCTTGCACGGCTTAAGAACGTAGGTAAAGTGGGTGAGGGAGGGGAGGAGCGGTTAAGAGAGCAGATGCGGACTATGGAGCCGGCGGTAAAGAGCGAATTATTCAGGAAGTATGTGGCATGGAGTAAGCGGAATATATTCCCCGTGATGACCGAAGAAGCGAAGAGTATGTTTATGGAGTTTTATATCGGACTTCGGAGGCAGGGCTACGAGGATGAAGAGGCGCCCGTTCCTGTAACCGCCCGTCAGTTAGAAGCATTAATACGGCTGGGCGAGGCAAGTGCGAGAGCGCAGCTAAGTGATAAAATAACTGTGGATGATGCGGAACGCGTGATTAACGTGACTACATACTGCCTGAAACAAGTTTTTGTTGACCCGGAAACGGGCAAGCTGGATACAGACTGGGTAACTGTTGGCACAACTAAGACCCGAAGGGACCGAGCGAGGTCAATACGGGAGATAATAAAGGAGTTGGAGAACGAATACGGCGAGGAAGTGCCGCTAGAGGAGGTGCTCGATCTCGCGGAGGAGGAAGGGATGGAAAGAGGAAAGGCGGAGGACATAATAGAAGTGATGAAACGTGATGGGTTACTCTTCTCTCCGGGCAGTGGAGTGATTAAGTTCGTAAGATAGGTATCTGCTCAAAAACATATGGATTTTTGAGCGGAAAATGCAAAATGCAAAAGTCAATTTAGCTAACCACAAGATTACACGGATTTCCACAAACCTTTTCTTAGAAAGAAAAGCTTTACCAAAAGAACTTATTTGTTTTTCTTTTAGCACAGGCTAAATTTTCTTTTTGTAAAAAAGAAAAAGTGTTGTGTTAATCTTGTGAAATCTCGTGGTTTTTTTACATTTGCTATACCGATATGAATTTATAATAGGAACATGGTATGGATATAATCGAAATGTCAGATGCAATAAAGGAATTTCTATACACGTACTACATCCACCCTATAACCTACGATACGGGCTACAATCCGATAAACACAATAACATGGGCCTTAATGCTGGGCTTAATGGTTTTTGTATTATGGAAAATACTGAAAAAGCTCGGGATAGAGATAGACAAACGTTTCATCGCTGCGGTATTGCCTTACATATTCGTTGCCGCAAGCCTGAGAGTAATGGAAGATGCCGATTTGTTCTCGCCGCCTATAAGCTACATGCTAATCACACCGCTAATCTATTTCCTTATATTCTTCTGCTGTGTTGCTATACTGGTAATATTAAGGGTATTGTCCGGGCCGAACAGAATAAACGAGTATAAAGTAGTCTTTGGTCTAATCGGGGTGCTATGGTTTATCGCAAACATGATATTGTTATTGCGTAATGAGGCGATAGTTAGACCATGGGTTCTTTTTGCTGTTATCGGCATCTCCGGCATGATAATACTTGTAATCTATGTGGTTGGGAGTAAGCTTCATGCGACGTTTCTAACAGAAACGCTAAATGTATCAGTATTAGCAGCGCATTTACTTGATGCTTCTTCTTCTTATATCGGGATTGATCTTCTTGGTTACCACGGGAAGCATGTGATAGAAGGAATGATAGTAGAGTCTACAGGCTCCGCAGCCGGAATGTTCCTACTCAAACTTGGTATCATCATGCCCGTGCTGTATCTATTGGATATTATCTTTGAGGAGCGAGAGATAGAGCTAAAGAATCTCGTTTTGTTGGTCCTTATCACTATTGGTCTTGCCCCGGCAGTGAGAAATACGCTCAGGATGATATTAGGGGTATAGCATAAAATGCAAAACACAAAAACGAAAAACTTAAATAGCTTCTCAACATTGTATAAGGTGATACAAATGGTAGAGAAAACGAAAAAATGGGCAATTGTTATTGGGTTAATCTTGATAGGCGTAGTCGTGAGTGCAGGCTGTGCCGATAAAGCAGAACAGGAGCAGGCACCTTCAGCACCGGCGGGGGAAGTTACAACCACTCAACCATCAACTGATGAAACACTTACCGCACCAACGAGTAGCGAATCGTTGATCGATCTTTTGGGTAAGGCGAAAGGTATAAGCGTTAAATATGATATGGTGACGATAGAGAATGGAGAGGTAGTATCGACAGGCACGGCATGGTTAAAGGGGAATAATATGAGGATAGATACGACAGCGGAAGGGCAGGCTATGGTTATGATAGTGAACGGAGACGACCGAGTGTCGTATATGTATCAACCTGACGAGAACATGGCATTGAAAACGGTGCTCGACGAAGTTCCAGAATCGGTAACAGGAAATGTAGAAGCTCTTATGGACTTAAATCCGACGATTATCGGCACCGAAACAATAGATGGTATGCGCTGTACAGTTATTGAATATGTGGTCATGGAGAAACCGGAAGAGGTAAAGATAAAGCAGTGCATAGGGCTAAAGTACGGGCTACCGGTTCAAACGGAGATGACGTCTCCTGCGGGTACAATGAGGACAGAGATGAAGAACTTCGATTTTGGCCGCATTTCCGACACTACGTTTGAACTACCAGCTGGTGTGGAGATAAAAACCCTTTCAGACATGTTTGACATGTCTACGCTACCGGATGAGGCATAAGTGGATGTGAAAAAGAGAGGGCGGTGAAAAAAATGGATATAAATGCAATAATAGACCGAGCAAAGAATGTAGTGCTGAAGCCCAAAGAGACGTTAGAAGCTGCAAAAGCTGAACAGCCGAGCATGCAAGACCTAATCATTTATGGGGGTATAGTTGCGGTACCCACGCTGATAGGAATCATAATAGGCTATGGCGTAGTAGGCATAGGCGGTTTTTGGGGCCATTTTAGGGTGCCGATACATTTGGCTTTGGGGTGGGGCATCATGCAGTATGTACTCTCGATAATCGGCGTCTTCGTCTTTGGATATATTGTAAGTCTGCTTTGCCAAATTCAAAGAGGTAAAAGTTATAAAACCGTGATATAGATGCTATTAGTAGACCGGAACAAATGAAGATACCGATAGATAAGCCAGTCCTTGTAACCTCTGCATTGCCCTATGTCAACGGCGAGTGCCATATAGGGCACCTCAGGACTTACGTACCCGCGGATATATACGTGCGGATGCTTCGGAAGATGGGTCATGACGTCATTTTTGTAAGCGGTTCGGACACGCATGGCACGCCGATTGTACTGAGTGCAGAAGCGGAAGGGATCGCACCCGAAGCAGTGGTAGCGCGATTTCATGATCATTTCAAGCGGATATTCAAAGCACTAAATGTTGATTTCGACTATTATGGACAGACCAACTCGGAATGCAACCATAAGAGGACAGAAGAGATAGTGAAGAAGCTGATAGATAGCGGCTATGTATATATGGAGGAAACGAAACAGGCGTTCTGTGATACATGTGGTCGGTTCCTACCGGATAGATATGTGGAGGGTGAATGTCCCTACTGTGGCGCAAGTGCGAGAGGGGATGAATGTGACCAGGGCTGTGGTAAGCATCTCGAGCCGGGCGAGATAATAGCGCCGAAGTGTAAGATTTGCGGAAACGAAGCGGTTTTCAAGGAGCAGGAGCACTTCTTCTTCCATCTTTCCCGCTTCGCAGGTTTCCTCGCCTCTTATTTAGATAATTTAGGTGGCACTCGTAACGCCAGGAATTACGCACGGGAATGGGTAAAGAAGGAACTGAGGGACTGGTGTATAACGCGGAAGCTGGACTGGGGCGTAAAATTCCCGGGTCGAGATGACCTGGTAGTTTATGTCTGGGTTGACGCGCCTATTGGATATATATCATTCACAGAAGAATTGATGGGCGGTGATGAGCGTAAATGGCGAGAATATTGGAAAGAAGACGGGGCTACCATAGTGCATTTCATCGGCACGGACATCATATATCATCACTGTATATTCTGGCCTGCGATGCTAAAAGGTGCGGGCTATTCGCTGCCTGATGCCGTTGTTGCTTCAGGCATGGTGAAAATAGAAGGCCGGACATTTTCAAAGTCCCGGGGTGACGTGGTCTGGACATCGGAGTTTCTGGAACGATTCCATCCGGATACATTGAGATATTATTTGGTAGCGCAATCGAGCCATACGAAAGAGCTGAATTTTTCCTGGGACTCCTTCTTCTTGCGTCTGAACAATGAGTTAGTGGCGATTCTGGGTAACCTCGTCCATCGCGTGGTATCATTTGCGTATAAGAATTTCGGCGTGGTTCCCGAAGGCGAGATAGAAGAGGCGGTCATTACCAAGATAACTGAGACACGCGAAGAAGTGCTAAATGCGGTGGAGGAATACGAATTCAAAAAGCTAGTTGACGCCGTGATGAAACTTGCGGACTTCGGCAATGGCTATTTTCAACGAGAAGAGCCCTGGCATTTGATAAAAAAGGGCGATAAAGAACGAGAAAGGGGTGGCGAGATAATAAAGAACGTGCTACAGATACTGAAAGCAGTTTGTATTTTGTTAGAGGCGGTGATGCCCGAGAAGATGGCAGAGGTGTGGTCGCAAATGGGAATGGAAAGCGATTTGCATTCTGTAAAGCTTGACGAGTTGACAGTGCCTATAGCGAGTGGCCAAGAGTTGAAAAAGCCGCAGATGTTGTTCGAGCGCGTGGAAGAGTGAAAGTAAAGCAAAAATTCAGCAAGCAAAGTCAAAGTTCAGCATTTCTAAACCCTTTTATATTCGCTTTGCCAATTATTACCATAAGC
>WSZT01000201.1 GCA_013139985.1 Candidatus Methanophagales archaeon
AATGTAGATAGGGCACTCACAAAAATCCGGGAAGAATTCAATCCCTATGTCGGCATGATATTTGAACAGGTCTGTCGAGAATTTCTAGATGAACTCAATCACAGGACGGGTCTTCCCTTCCACTTCACCAAAATCGGTAACTGGTGGGGGCATTTTCGAGAAGATGGTGTGAGAAAGGAAATTGAGATAGACATCGTAACATTAGATGAGGATACAGGGGATATTCTCTTTGCCGAGTGTAAGTGGCAGAATAAAAAGGTAGGCATTAACACATATTATAAACTGCGTGAAAAATCAAAACTCGTCAAATGGCATAACGATAAAAGAAGGGAATACTTCGCCCTGTTTTCAAGGGTAGGATTTACCCCTGAACTCAAGAAAGAGGACGTTATTCTTTTCGACCTGAAGGATATGGAAAAACACTTAAAATCTTAGTAATGGATACAAATAAACCTTCCTCAGACCACAAGATTACACAGATTTTCACAAACCTTTTCTATCAAACTTTAAGAAAGTTTGATCAAAACGCTTCGCAGAAAGAAAAGCTTTACCAAAAGAACTTATTTATATATTTTAACGAACGATCTACAAAACGGATTCTGCATCAGATACGCATCTCGAATTGCCTATGAATGCAAATGCACCATGATCAGCAAAAAAAAGAAAGCTTTACCAAAGAAATGTTTATACGTCATATAGATATATATTAAATTAATAACACTGCCTCGGTAGCTTAGCCTGGATGAGCGATTGACTTGTAATCAGTAGGTCGAGGGTTCAAATCCCTCCCGAGGCTTTCTTTGTACGTCTCCCTTAAAGCCTCTTTTTCATTATTCTATAAAATAAATAAACCAAAAAGCATAATCTCCAACTAAAATTGATTATTACTCGACACAGATTAACACTAAAACTTTTTAGAAAAAAAGTTTTATCAAAAGTCAATTTCTTTGGTAAAGTTTTTAAAACTTTTTTAAAGAAAGGTTTGTGTAAATCAGCGTCCTAAATTAAATTTATATGTGGAAGTTATACTTTATATACAATTAAATACCGTGGAGGTGAAAGAGTGATAAGAGCGCAGATTGACCTGCCCCAAGAAAAGATCGCTGAATTCTGTAAGAAATGGAAGATACGCGAATTCGCGCTATTTGGGTCTGTGCTGGGGATTAAGTTTCGCGATGATAGCGATATAGACGTGCTCGTCACCTTCGATGAGGATGCAAAACATACGTTATTCGATCTCGTCCACATGCAGGACGAACTCAAAGAGCTCTTTGGGCGTGAAGTGGACATAATCAGCCGTCGAGGCATCGAATCAAGCCGTAATTATCTCCGCAGGAATGCTATATTAAATTCAGCCGAGGCAATCTATGCAACGTGATAGGGAATACTTACCTTCAAACGCTGGAGTAAAGGGAACCCCCAGTAAATAGTTTACCCATTTTGATAATTATTATAGACACAGATTTCACAGATTTACACAGACGCTACTGTCCCGAAAAGATTATTAAGTTTTTACTGGTTGAATCAAAATTAAAAAATCAATACACTACTTTAAATCTGTGTAAATCTGCGTTAATCTGTGTCTTAAAAATCATTGGAAAATGATACGGTTCTGGTAAATTATTATTCGTGAGTTCCCTTACTAGGGCACCAACCCCGGGAACCATAGCCCCGCTTCTTCTTCCAAGCCGAACATCACATTCATATTCTGTATCGCCTGGCCCGATCCACCTTTAACAAGATTGTCAATTGCGGAAATCGCCACGATCCTCGCGTTTACCGCATCTATTCCGAATCCAATATCGCAGAAGTTAGTGCCTCTTACGGCGCTCAAAGACGGCATGCCCTCCCGGAGCCGTATAAATCTCTTACCGGCATAAGCCCGTTTATAGATCTCGTCGATTTCATCATGCGTTAATGTCTCTTCTGTACTTAAGAATACATGTGCAGTGGTGAGTATGCCCCTAATGGAAGGAATGACATGCGGTGTGAAGCTCACTTTCACATTTAGCTCCATCCTCATCTCCGCGACATGCCGGTGCTCCGTTATTTGATACGGGATGATATTCTCAGCGAGATTCGGGTAATGAGACGTTTCGGACGGTTCGGCACCGGCACCGGATCCGCCTGATTTCGCATCAAATACCACATGGCTTACCAGTCATTCTTTCACTAGCGGTGCAACAGCAAGTATAGCACCCGTGGGATAGCAGCCCGGATTCGCAACCAAATCAGCATCCTTTACTTCCGGATGCAATTCCGTCAGTCCGTACACAGCTTCTCGCTCTTCTTTATCTCTATGTTCCCGCTTGTATATCCGCTCGTACTCGGCCTTCTTCAATCGGTAGTCGGCGCTGAGGTCTATTACCTTGGCCCCACTTGCTATTAACTCCGGCACATAGTCCATTGCACTGCCATGAGGAACAGCAGCAAAAACAATGTCACTTCTATTTGCTATCTCTTCTGTATCAATATCTTCATATTCGAGCTCGATAAACGGG
>WSZT01000019.1 GCA_013139985.1 Candidatus Methanophagales archaeon
ACGGCAGATTGACGCAACAGACCAAGAAATAGATAACTTAGTTTATGTGCTGTACGGGTTAACGTCGGAAGAAATTGCGATTGTCGAGAGGAGCTCGAAGTAGGTAAAGCATTTGGAGTGGATAAAAAGCGCGGAGACAAATATGAGAGAAATAGAGAGGATAAAGCTTCATGAGGCGGTTAAGGCTATAGAAGGTTGAGAGATGGAAACGCAAAACACACGGGAAAGGCATAAATTAGGCGGCATCAGTATTTTTACCAAAGATTATGAATTATTAGATGGATGTAAAAAGCGATTGGTTCAGCAAGTAGCTGACGGCTCAATTATAAAACGTTTTGAAAAGACCTCTCTGCCAACTAAATCCACAGATGTTATATGCCCTCATTTTCTTGAGTTAAAGTGGGCTTATGGCTGTCCATTTGATTGTGCATGGTGCTATTTAAAGGGCACATTCAGATTTCAAAAAACGAAGACTAAACCTGTTTTTAAAGATAGAGAAAAGGTTAGATCGCATACCGAAGCATTTCTTATGACACATTCCAAAGAGGTTCTTAATACAGGTGAGATTGCAGATTCTCTTATGAATGAAAATGGAGATAACTCATTTTCAAAATTTATAATTCCGTTGTTTGAGAAACAAGATAGGCATAAAGTTTTGTTTTTGACAAAATCAGACAAAGTAGAATATCTCTTAGAGATAGAGAAACATGACCATGCAATAATTAGTTTCAGCTCGAATACCTCAGAAAACGCTGAAAAATGGGAGATAGGAGCGCCATCAGTTGCAAAGCGAATAGGAGCAGCGAAAAAAGTTAGCGATGCTGGTTATGAAACGAGGATAAGAATAGACCCTATGATTCCTTTTCCTGAATCGAAATGGGAAGAAGATTATAAAGTGCTTATTGACCAGATTTTTTCGGATTTCACACCGGAAAGGATAACGATAGGATCGTTGAGGGGATTGCAGAGTACTATTAACAACACTATGGACACCTCATGGGTGAAATACTTAGATGAGGTGTCAAGCTGGGGTAAGAAAATAAAATATAGTCTTAGATACTCTATGTATTCTTCAGTAATAAATTATCTTGAGGAAAAATATAATTATGATAATATTGCATTGTGTAAAGAAACAAAAGCAATGTGGGAAGCTTTAGGGATGGATTACAGGAAAATCAAATGTAATTGTGTATGGTGAGGTGAGGATTATGTCAAATATAACCACGACACTATGGCCTATTGAGACACACACGCAGGCAAAGCATGAAATACTAAAGCGGTATCTTCAAGCGTGGCTTCCAATAATGAGCAGATATAACGGGCGAATCCTTTACATTGACGGTTTTGCAGGACCCGGCGAATATTCAAAAGGCGAGCAAGGTTCCCCTGTTATCGCAGTTAATACAGCAAAAAAGCATAAATCAAAACTAAATGCAGAAATTTTGTTTTGGTTTATTGAGGCACGAGAGGACAGATGCAATCACCTTAAAGCGATACTTAGAAATATATATCTTCCAGATAATATGAAATATGAAGTGGAATGCAGCAAATTTGATGAATCTCTTATATCACAATTCAACTATCTTGATGAACAGAAGAAACGCATTGCTCCTACCTTTGCGTTTATAGACCCATTTGGTTATTCTGACACACCATTTTTAATTATTAAACGAATTATGGAAAATAAAAAATGTGAAGTACTCATTACATTTATGTCCGGATTCCTGAATAGATTCAAATCGGATCCGCATAAAGAAGAAGCTTTAGATCTGCTCTTTGACACAAGAGAATGGCGTGGAATAGTGTTTGATTCAGATTCAGATGAAAAGTCTGAGAAGAAGATCGTTAGATTTTATCAAAACCGATTAGAGTCGTGTGCGGAATATGTGCGCACATTTGAGATGGAAAATAAGTTTAATCAACCGATATACCACCTCATTTTCTGTACACATAGCATTAAAGGGCTTAAAGAGATGAAGCGTGCAATGTGGAAAGTTGATGAGACTGGGAGATTCTGTTTTTCTGATAGGACAGATCCAAACCAAACTGTGCTCTTTAAACGGGAACCTGATTATCGGCAGCTAAAAAAGTTAATCGTTGATAAATTTAGAGGAAAAGAGGTGCCAATCGAAGAGATTGAAAATTTTGTTGTAGTTGAAACTGCTTTTAGGGAGACTCATTTTAGAAAACAGATTTTAAAGCCCATGGAAGAAGTAAATCCCCCAGAAATAAGGGTTGTGAAGAGTGAGAGGAAGAGAAAAGGAGTATATCCTAAAGGGACAATTATTAGATTTTTATAACCGGACAGACAGATGCAGATGGTGGAAATTATCAACACCGCAGGCAAAATTACAAGTGGCGAGATTCAAAAGATGTTCAAAATCTCCCGGCAGGCAGCACACAAGGAAATAAAAGCATTGATGGAATTGGGAGTTATAAAATCACAGGGTGAAGGAAGAGCAACATATTATGTTCTCGACTGAGTTGACGTATTGATTGACGCACCGGTTGACGCAAAAACAGGGCGGTAGATTTATATGTGCTAAAATATTTCTATTTTACACTATCCAGCCACTCTTTAGCAGTCTTAGCAGAAGGATGCTCATCGCCATAGCGTTTTCGGAATATACTGTAAGCCTGCTGAAAACATTCTTTTGCGCGTTGTGAATCGCCGAGTGCTTTCCATGCCGAGCCGATGTTGTTGAGCCTTGTTGCCACGTTCGGATGTCTCTCGCCATACATTTCCTTATCTATCGATAGCGCCTGCTCGTAATAACCTAGCGCCTTCTTCGGCTCCCCCAGTGCATCCCATGCCAAGCCGATGTTGTTGAGCCTTATTGCCACGTTCGGATGCCTCTCGCCATACACTTCCTTGTCTATCGATAGCGCCTGCTCGTAATAATCTAGCGCCTTCTTCGGCTCTCCCAGTGCACTGCATGCCAAGCCGATGTTGTTGAGCGTTGTTGCCACGTTCGGATGTCTCTCGCCATACATTTCCTTATCTATCGATAGCGCCTGCTTGTAATACTCTAGCGCCTTCTTCGGCTCCCCCAGTGCTTTC
>WSZT01000087.1 GCA_013139985.1 Candidatus Methanophagales archaeon
GAGATATTATGCGGTAAACAAAAAAATGCCTATCTACAACGAGTTAGCGAGTATTATTTTAAAGACAGAGGGAGTAGCAAAAGAATTGCAGGATAGCCTGTCTGAAATAGGCGTAGAGGCGGCTTTCGTCTATGGTTCTTTTGCAAGTGGGAAAGCGGGAATAGATAGCGATATTGATGTCTTCATAATTGGGGCGGGAAATGAAGACGAACTTATAATAAAAATAAGAGAAATTGAAAGAAGACTGTCTCGTGAGATAAATTATATTCTATTTACAGCAAAAGAATTTAAAAGGAGGGAAAGGAATAAAGATCCATTTGTCTTAAACGTGCTAAAAGAGCCAAAGATTATGTTGATGGGGGATTTGCATGCTGGATGAACTTGAGCGGGAAGGATATATAAAAAGGTTGCCAGAGGATAAGAAAAAGGTAAAGGATGCTTTAAATCTTGCGACGAGAGACGCAAAGGTTGCGAAGGATGTTTTAAAAGATGACTATGATTGGGCTTTCTCAATCGCATATAATGCGATGTTGCAGGCAATTAGAGCACTTATGTTTTCAAAAGGATACAGACCTTCTGGTAGGAATCAGCATATTTCTGTGGTCATGTTTGCAGAACTCTTTTTAAGAGAAGAACAGGTCATTATTTTGGATAGGATGCGAAGAAAGAGGCACGCTACAATATATGATACTGCGGGAACGATTTCAGAAAAGGAAGCGGAGAATGCAGTTGAAAGAGCAGAGAAATTAGTTCAAGGAATTGAAAGAATGCTCAAGGCTGATAAACCATGAACACCGTCCAGAGAATCGCAAAGAACACGGGCGTATTGCTTGTTTCGCAGATTGCAAGCTACATCATTGGCTTCTTCTTCATCATGTACTGCACGTTATTTAGGTGCAGAAGGATTTTGTACCGATCGCAGATCACACGTGAGGGGATGTCTGTGAAAAAGAATAAATCCGTGTAATGGGTAAATGGGTGAAGAGTATAAATAAAACAGAGGAACTTTTAGGTATATAACAGGCAGATCACAGATTACACATTACCGATCACTGATCACCCATTACCGATTACCGATCACGCATCACGCATTATTCAAGTCTGGGAGGATCGCTCCAATCGCAACGAATAAATAATTGATCTTCTTCAGTCTTATCCCAATCCTTGGAAGAACGAACTGGAATATTATGAATGCAAGGCCAAGAGTAATTCCTATGTGTCCGAATATGAACATGGTTTAAAGATATGTTATGTCCGCATAATAAATATTGATTTATACCGGAACCAAAGATAAAATTATAGGTGATAAAAACAATAGAAATAATGAATTAATTAATACTCGTATCTGAAGAAGCTGTACCGATAAAATTCACACGAAATAAATTTCTATATTTCTGAAATTGGCCCTTTTTGAAGAGGTTCGTTATCTCCCCTCTTTACCTTTTCTGATCTCAAAACTTCTACATGAAAGTTTTATATCTACCAAAATATACTTTTAGTATATGGAGACGGATACAATCCAAATACCAAGGAAGATAGTTGAAGAGATTTATGATACCCATGAGAAGATAAACCAGATTCTTGAGACACTGGAAGTGCTCATGGACGAGGAGACATTGAAAAGGTTAAAGAAGGGGGAGAAAGAACTAAAAACAGGTGATTATATAGATGCCAAGCCAGAAGAGATTGCAGAGCTATTAAGGTGAAAATATACAGAGCACGTTTGTTGAATAGCTTCCTGAAACAAGAGAAAAAACTCAATGCTGAGATAAAAGAGCGGGTTATAGAAGCTGTCGATGGGATTTTAAGCGACCCCTATTCTGGTGTTGATTTGAAAGGCAATTTAAGGGGATACTGGGATAAGAGGGTTGGAAAGTATCGAATAGTCTATAAGATAGACGAATTAGAAAAAAGAGTGATCTTCTTCGATGTTGATTTGAGAAAAAGAGTTTATAATCGGTTAAAAAGAAGGTAATATATCGCATCTGCGGTTCATTGCTGGTTCAGGGTCAGGAATGCCCCGGAAGAAGTTAGACTTCCTACTATCGAGGAGGTAGTAAATAAAAAATATGAAGCTACTATGTTCTGATTGTTTTGTTGCGAGTGCACCTATGGATTATGGAACTAGGAAGGCAGCATCGTCGGCAATTGGGTTCATTGACGGGGTGGGCTTATATCGGAGCGGCAGTTACTGGGATACTTTCTGGCTGGCTTACTGATGCCTGGGGTTGGGATGCTACGTTTTATTTGTGGATACTTGGCGCTATTGTCGCAGGTGTTTTGATGTTGCTATTGTGGAATTATAAGCCGGAGAAGGGGGAATATGAATAAAATCTTGAATCAACGATAGTGCAAAAGAATAGATAATTAGATAATTGTAATATGTCTAAGTGCCCTATGTTTATTTGAAGCACAACTCACTCCCTCTTATTTTCCTTGGCCATTTGCCATTTGCCATTCACCATTAGCCCTTTGCCCTTTAAATACCTCTATTACAAAGAAGAAATAGCGCATTGTGCAGTAGATATAGCGTGCCGAGTCTGAATTGATTGACAGATGATAAGAGGATCGGCATTGGGCAGCGGAGGCTATCTGTGAAAGTTTATTTAACACAAGTAGAATAGACCTATAATCAGTTTGCCAGTAATGGAATCTTATTCAATTTCTATATATCTCTTTGGGCTCGTTCGTTATCGGAACTCGAAACGCAGGTTATAATTGCATCATAAATAGATTAGGATATTTAATTTTAAGTGATCCAAATAACTTATTGATTGGAAAGTATATATAGAGGTTATACGAAAGTTAATAAACGGCTTAATAAATATATTCTTTAAAAAGGAGAGAGAAGTAATGGATGATGAGTAATGAGTAACAGGTCACAGATTACATATTACATATTACATATTACCGCCCGTAGGGCGTGAGGCGGCATCTACGAAATGGAATTTCCAGCCTTATAAGTCTGGATTGGTTGGCGGGCACTGCATTCCTGTTGATCCTTGATAGTAAATAATATCTTTATATGATATGGGAATAAAAGATGTAGTAGTGAAAGAAAGTGTCCGAGATAAAAAGCATTCAAATGAAGGTTGATGAAGTACACATAACCTGTTAAAAAGCATGTCCCAGCGCAAGAATCTATCTTTAGAAGACATTGTTAAAGACGCTATAACAGAGTATATCAGGAAATATGGGAAAGAAGTAGAGGTAGAGAAGGATGCGATAT
>WSZT01000059.1 GCA_013139985.1 Candidatus Methanophagales archaeon
CGAATTGGCAAGTAAAGAGCAGGTAAGGGAAGGCAGTATAAACGCAGCGATGCAATTTATGGGTAAAACGATAGCGGAAGCAGAGAAAATGGCTGATGAAATGATGCCAAAATTGCCTCGGTGGCGAGAATAAAGGGGGATGGGAACAAACACGGGGGTGCGATTACACCCCTATTTTTCTCTTTTTAGTTTAGCTGAAGCGAAAAATGAGTGAGAAGTTTCAGTTAAAGAGAGGTATATGCAAAGTAAACTTCGGATATCATTCCAAGTTGGAATGATATACAACACTGAGGTCTGATATACCAAAGTTATATGCAAAAAGCGCGCGCAAGATAAGCTCGCCATTCTTGTCTCGCAAGATAAGATAGAAATTACTTGATATTATATGGAATTCAATATATTTATGGACATTCATTAATATACAGAATTTTATATATTACTATGTTATTCATACGGGAAGGAAACCAATGTTAGAGAAATGGAAAAAAGCTGTAATACCTCTTGAGTGTGCAACTGATAGCGAGCATTTCTACGACAGAATCAAACGCATGGATGAACAAAGAGCTCTTCTAGAAAAGGGCGAAATTACTCAAGGAGAATTCGGCGATGCCATTGCAAGTAGAAGTAGAGATTTGAGGTATCACGGTACTGCTCTCTTTCTTACTCATGCTGATAGACGATACCTTTTAACGGCAAGGCATATGGTGTGGGATGAGGTGGCTGCCAAGCGAGAATTGCAGGAGGAGGTAGAGCGTACATCTACGTGGCCAGAAAATATGCAAAGTCACATGGTGCAATCTGGTGTTGAGCAAGCAAAAAACAGGATATTTAATATTATATTTCGTGTTCCATCTTTAAATGAGTTGTTTTCAAGAGGCGTTGATTCACATCGTGAATTTCTAATGAACTTGGGAGCAGGAGCATCATTTACTGTCCCATATATTTTTTCTACGCCTGAGCTTGATTTAGCATTGATTTCCCTTGACCAGCGCGACTCAAGGTTTGCCGATCAATTAATCGAGTTAGGTTATGAGCCAATATTGTCTGAGGATATTGCGGATGGGCCATCTCAAGAGGGTTCAGAAGTATTTACGGTCGGCTTCCCAAGCCCAACAGCTTTAAGTGGGCAAGTGAGTCAACACTCCGCATCAGCTCACTGGTCATCAAGTCATTATTCACTACCAGTATTTACGTTTGGTCGAATATCCCTGCTACACGAGGCTTTAGATTTCTATTGGGTAGATATGAGTATATTTCCTGGTAACAGTGGAGGGCCGGTAATAGAAGATGGCAAGCTTGTTGGCGTAGTCAGCGCTCAGGCAACCCTCCAGAGTGATACAGCTCCTGACGTAAGAACTCGAATACCGTTTGGCAAAATCATTAAAACAAAGCATGTTCGTGAATTGCTAAATATTCAGGAGCAAAAAGACAAACGATAAATGCATAACAAGGCCCTGCAATGGAATTGCTACGCTATCGCTACGCTATCCACTGATGGCAAGCGTTATAAAATACTTTCAAGCACAACACCCATGTTTCGCTTGAAAGGGCGCACGATTTCAGCGTATAAAACAGCATATGCGATTCGTCGCTTCGCTCCTCGGCCTTCTGCACATTTTGCATTCGCTACGCAACGGCAAAACGCCGCATATGCTGGAAACGTTATATGCAATATGTCTGTTATAGATATGTGAGATAGCAGTGAATGAGAATATGAAAAATTATGACTTAGTTGCACCATGCGGTGATTACTGTGGCGGCTGTGGACAGTATAACGGACTAATTATTGAAACAGCCAGACAAATGAGTGATTTTGCAGCTCTCTATGGGTTTGAATTTCGAGCCAAAGATGCATTCGATTTCAAGCAATTTGTGAAGGGCTTGGAATGGTTCATCGAGAACGCGAAATGTCCAGGCTGCCGAGAAGGTGGAGGGCCACCCTGGTGTGAGGTAAGGAAATGCTGCTTTGAAAAACGATTGCGTGCCTGTTTTGAATGTGAAGAGTTTCCGTGTTCTAAATTTGAGGAGTATGCAGACCCTGACACGATGGATAGGTATAATAGATTTAAGGAAATAGGATTTGAGAAATGGGTTGAGGAACAAGCGCAGAAAGTTAAGGAAGGCTATGAAATACATTTACAGAAAGTAGCAGCTTTAAGGCAATAGCAACCAAATGGCAAGATTAATTTGTCCTGGTTGTGCAGTAAAATGAGTAAACAAAACAAAAACTTAGTCGGCTGTTGCGGCATATACTGTGGTTTATGCACTAAATACCAGTCAAAAGCGCCAAGCAGATGCATTGGATGCCGATTGGGCAAACAGCACGACTGGTGTAGCATTTACAGATGCTGCAGGAAGAAAAAAGTAATCACCTGCATAGAATGTACAGAATATCCCTGTGAAAGATACATAAGATTCAGAAAATGGGGAGGTGAATTATACGGGAGTAAGGCTGCAGAAGAGAATCTTGAAAAAATTAAAGAACTTGGTTTGGAAAAGTGGTTAGAAGAACAAAGACAAAGACAAGCATTGTTTGAAGGATTACTCCAGAATTATAATGAAGGGCGATCAATGAGTTTTTACTGTAAAACCTGTACAAGAATGTCGATTGAGTTGATTAACGAGGCAGTAGAAGAAGCAAAGAAAAAGCTTGTAAGTGAAAAAGTAGAAAAGTCTGATATAAAATCGAAGGTAAAAATTTTGAAGTCAATCCTTAAAGATATATGTCTATCGTCTAATGTTAACATGGGTTAAAGATGAACGAAAAATTATTTGCAAATAGGATGGGTACCACCCATAAGTCGTTTATCAGGGAGATATTAAAGGTTACAGAGGATCCAAAAATCATATCATTTGCGGGTGGACTTCCAAATCCTAAGTTCTTCCCAGTGAAAGAGATTGCGAACGCATCTTTGAAAGTTTTAGAGGAAAACGGCGAAAATGTTCTTCAATACAGCACGACTGAAGGTTATTTGCCTCTGAGAGAATACATTGCTGAAAGATATCGTAAGAAAAATGGGTTAAAAGTAGATCCTGACGAGATATTGATTACGAACGGTTCGCAGCAGGGCATTGACTTAATTGGTAAAATATTTTTGGACAAGGGGGATCAGATTGTTATAGAGCGCCCGGGCTATCTGGGAGCCATACAGGCATTTTCTATGTATGAACCAATATTTCAATCTATACCGCTACTTGATGACGGAATAGATACTGATTTGCTCGAAAGAACATTCAGGGGAAATAGAATAAAACTATTTTATGCAGTTCCAAATTTTCAGAATCCCTCAGGCATAACCTATTCCAGGCAAAGAAGGAGGGATGTTGCCAATATCCTTAAGAAGCACGATGCGATTTTCGTTGAGGACGATCCCTATGGCAAATTAAGATTTATAGGTGAAGATTTGCCTTCGATAAGGGCTTACCTCGAAGACAACATAATTCTTTTGGGTTCGTTTTCAAAAATCATTACACCGGGATTGAGGCTCGGATGGGTCTGCGCAAAAAAGGATATAATGGAAAGGATAATTGTCGCAAAGCAAGCGTCTGACCTCCATTCAAATTACCTTTCGCAGAGGATTGTTTATCAATATTTGATTGATAACGATATTGATAAACATATACTGAAAATAAGAGATGCTTATAAAAAACGGAGAGATTTAATGGTATCTATGATAGCAGAATACTTTCCAGAGGAGATTAAATATACAAAACCAGAGGGTGGAATGTTTTTATGGATAACGCTTCCGGAGGGGATTTCGTCATTAGACTTGTTTGACCTTGCAATAAAAGAAAACGTCGCATTCGTGCCTGAAAAAAGCATTCTATGTTGATGGGGGTGGGAGTAACACATTGAGATTGAATTTTTCAAATTCCGATGAAGAAAAAATCGAAGAAGGAATAAAACGATTGGCAAATATTATAAAAAAATCCTGGGCATAAAACAAATAATCTCCGCTTCGCACAACTACGGATAAAAGTAAAATCAAAGATTCTCGCAAATTCGCCCATCGGCTTTTATCCGCAAGACGCTATACGTCATTGTATCGAAAATTATTTATATACCTATATTTAAGAGTTTATATGCTCCATTTACTCAATAATTAACAAAAAGGCTTCAGACGGTGCTTAGAAAGCATTAATAGCTTATCATTGCTTTTAAATTTGTGTAGTCACTAACGGTTAATTTGATTAAAGGGGAGCTTTAACCTAAAAACGTTCGCTATGGCGTTATTAGAACAATCAAAAATGAAAAATATGGGTGTGTCATTTAAATAGTCTGAAACATAGGTATATACAGGCTTCGATCTAAAAGTCAGGATGTAAAAGATGAGTGAGAAGTTTCAGTTAGAGGGAGGTATATACGAAGTAAACTTCGGATACAATGCCAAAACGGACGTATGTACGAAATCGAATTTGGATATACTACGTTAGGCGAAATGCTCACTACGGGCGCAACATATAAAGAACAAAAAACAAATATTTGAGAGGTGAAAAAGGTGACTGATCTAGGGGCGTATGTAATAGAAACACAAAACCTGACGAAGAAATACAATAACTTTTTAGCTGTTGATGGTCTAAATTTGAGAATAAAGAGAGGAGAAGTTTTTGGCTTTTTGGGTCCTAATGGGGCGGGAAAGACCACTTCTATTAAAATGATGGTCGGTCTATTGAAGCCCACGGAAGGGGGAGTGCTAATAGAGGGAGAAGAAATAGAGTCCGTGGAAAAAGGAAAGATAGGAGTCTGTCCACAAGACTTAGTTATATGGGGTGGATTGACCTGTGAGGAAAACATAGCTCTGATAGGAGATATGTATGAAGTTCCAAGAAATGTATTGAAGGAAGGGATAAAGCAATTGTTGCGTGATTTGATACTTTCTGATAAAACGAAGACCCTGGCGTCACAGCTTTCTGGTGGGATGAAGCGCAGGCTTAATCTTGCTATGGCGTTAATTCACGACCCAGAGATAGTTGTTTTAGATGAGCCATCTGCCGGATTAGACCCTCAATCTAGACTTGTTCTATGGGAATACATTCACTCTTTGAGTAAAGAAAAAGGTAAAACGATTATTCTCACCACACATCTAATGGAGGAAGCTGACAGGCTAAGTGATAGAATAGCAATAATGGACCATGGTAAGTTACTCGTTTTGGATACTCCAGAGAGTTTGAAGAAAAAAATTGGAAGGGGTGACGTTGTCGAAATACAACTCTCCAATCCAGAGATGAACGAGAAAGTAGTGAGTTTAATGAGATCTATGGAAGGAATCGAGGAAGTGAAAGAGATAAAAGGAAAGGTTAACGTGAGAGCATTCGATGCTGTGAGCAAGCTTCCTGGGATGATTCGGTCAATTGAGGAGATGGGTGTAAGCATAGTAGATACGTCTATCAGACGCAATACACTTGAAGACGTGTTCATTCATTTAACAGGTAGGGGATTGAGAGAATGAAATTTGTCAGCATAGCAACGAAAGGAATAAAGGAAACAGTGAGGGATAGAAAAGGTCTGGCTATGCTACTCGTCTTTCCAATGGCATTTATGTTAGTCTTTGGTTTTGCATTTGGCGGAACAGAAGGGGAGAATACTCCACATGAGATTGCAGTATTAAACTACGATACTAGCACGGTTTTGTATCATAACAACACCACAGAGCAAATGAACTTTGGGAACAATTTTACTCAACTGCTCAAAGAATTAAAATACGAAGATAGTGACGTGCATCTATTCCACCTAAATAATGTGAGTGAAGAAAGAGCAGAGGACATGCTGTCAGATAGGGATATAGTATGCATCGTCATTATACCAGCCAATTTCTCAAATGCTATGCGTGCGGTGATTAACGACACCGTTAGAACCGAGATTACATCTAATATCGGTGAAATGATGGTGGGGATGAACGTAACGGGGTGGAATGCTACAACCGGGACATATTACTTTGATATTGAGAATAATACGTTGTATTTGGATGGTGAGCCCGTAAACACTACATCGTTTGGATTTGAGAGTTATCCTGCAAATTATAGATTACCCGTGGTAGAAAATATCACTGCGGAATTGATAATAAAGGGTGATACCGGGTATATTGGTTTTGGCATGGCACAGAGTATTCTTTCAGGAATCCTGGAACAATACGAGAATGAAGTGAGGTCAAAAGCAAAAGAAGAAGTATCAGGTTATTTTGACGCTGCTGAACAAATACCGAATGATTTTGTATACCGTAAAGTGAAAGGAATCGCAGGTACAGAATCCTTCACTACTTTCGACTACCAGGCACCGGGAATAATCGTCTTTGCTCTATTATTATTGGTGGTTGGTGTTGCCGGCACGCTTGCGGGAGAGGTTGAACATGGAACGCTTGAGAGATTAAAGATTACAAAGATGAAATCGTTTGATTTATTATTTGGGACATTGATACCATGGGCATTGATTGCCATTGCACAGGTATTCATTCTGTTTCTCGTAGCGATAGCAATGGGGTATCATTGGCAAGGTGGCATAACCAACATAGCTCTTGCGATTGCGATAGGGATCATAGGAGGAATATCATCCATCTCTTTGGGTTTGCTGGTAGCAGCGTTTTCAAGGAGTGAGAAACATGCGGAGAATTTAGGCATGCTCGTAGCAGTGCCAATGAGTTTCTTAGTTGGGGCATTTTTCACACTGCCAAGAGCTGTGATTGGCGATTTTTGGGGGAAGACATTTCAAGCATACGATGTTTTGCCCTGGACACATACAGTGAATGCGCTGAGATCTGTACTCACATTTGGGAGCGGATTGGGAGATGTTGTATATGATATAACAATGATGATTATTCTAACGGTAATATTGTTTGTTTTAGGAGTTATATGTTTTTCAAAGACAAGGCTAAGGGCTGAAGAGTAGAATGAAATGCGAACTACATACCATCTGGCTATCAGTAAAAATCTTGTAAGTGAAGTGCAGGGGTTGGTCACATGTGGAGACCCGGAGAGAACAGATAAAATTGCCGCTCATTTAGACGATTCTGAAATGATAGGTAATAATCGAGAATTTAGAACTTGGGTGGGAACGTTACAGAATACGAAAGTAGCGGCACAATCGGGAAAGTCGGTGATTTTTTAATTTTTCATTCATCATACGCAACATTTTCATCGCGTTTGAAAATAGTAAACTACCAAAAAGTGATCCGACATTGACTTCCTGTCCAAAATCCACAATATCCTTATCCAAAACGGTACCAAAAGATTAAAAACGACAGTTATAAGAGTAAAAAGGCGATAGCAACCGCTAACCACCTCTCTTCATTCACGCCAATCTGAATAGTAAAAGTCTTACCCGTGATCCAAAAACGGTACGAACATCAAAAACGCTTCTAGTAGTGTCTTTTTACATCTACCTAGCAGTCCAGCCCTCTTCATTG
>WSZT01000081.1 GCA_013139985.1 Candidatus Methanophagales archaeon
GTCTATCTGGGCATCAATTCCCGCTTTTAGTAGTCCAATTGCAATTTTTTCTGCAAAATCCTTGTCTTCATGAGCATAGCTCAAAAATGCTGTTTTTTTCTTACTCATAGGTATCACCTATTGTACGCCATCATTTCATTGGCTTCTTTCCTACCTCTTTTAGCTTCTGGTCCAGAGCTGCTCTCTTCTTTTTTACGATAGCAGGCTGGACAAAGTAAAAGTCAAAGAGAGCTTCAAGAACGTCTAAGTTCCATTCCGCCTCCGTTGGTTCAACAGGCAAAATTTCACCGCTTTTTTCGCTTTTAAGAGGGTGAGCGGCAAAATTGCCAATATTTCGCACTGCGTCAATTACTTCAACAAGATAGGAGGGTATCTCACTATCTATAACCTGTTGGATTTCCTCCGCAAGATTTCCGGGTTTAACCTTAGCTACTTCCCTTAATAAGTTTTGAAGACAACGACGACTTAAGGCTGCGCTTGCTTTAGGACTATCAGGTAATACTATACATGCCTCCACATAGTCATCGGCTAATTTTTGGGGGACTTGAGGGGGAACAGGAGGACGATTTGAGCCCTTGGGATGAACTAAAAAACGCTTTTGTATTTCATGGAAACCACCAAATCGGCCGTTCAAATCAACTCGTTCGCTTCCCCTCACCAAATAAAATATCCACTTATTACAATCAGGGTTTGGGCACAAATATTGTTCAATACACCATTGCCCTTCAGAATCCTCTCTAAGATATACCCACACGGCCTCTGCATGAATTTCCACTGCACAATGAGGACATTTCATTTTACTTTCTCCTTTGTACTGCTATTTCGCATAACTTTGGTATATTCAAACACATGTTTGCATATCCCCCCATTTCGGCAGTTATGTCCAAACTCAACTTCGCTTATGCATCCCTGCAATTGTATCATCTCAACCACACTTTCAATTATGAACGCGGAGGTAATAAAACTATCGCTCAACATCCTCTCCTTTCAAAACCCCCAACATCTTCCTCACTTCTTCCAACTCCTCATCTGTAATCCCATACAATTCCGCCACTATCTTATCAATTTCCTCCTCCACTTTCTTCAATTCTTCTTGTGCTTTCAAATCCTTTTGCTCGTGATATCGTTTAGCTAACGTATGCGCCTTTTTGGAAAGCTCAGCTAATTTGATGTGGATTTTGTCTTTAGAGTCGAATTTTGGGACATAGACGTTTACGTTGCATACACAACGACAAAATCGGGACGTCCAAAAGACAAGGTGATAGCCCACAGCGCTTATGCAGTTTAGGTAACGTTATTTTTCTTTGAATTGAGTATTTTTCTAAACAGTTCAGATAATAATTGAGACGTTGTATTAAAACTACTTTCAACTTCTTTCCAATAAGAATCATCGAGCCTTTGAGTCGTTAATCCATTTTTGTAATATTCCAAATAAGCTCCGCTTTTGTCAAAGCATATGTTCCCGTGAGCAAAGCGGTTTCTTGTTTCCTTTATACTTGCAATTTTAGAGATTAGTTGTTTTCGGTCTCCATCCCCATCATAAATTCTTTTTGCTTCTAGTAATCTACTCAATGCTCTTTCTTTAGTGTGGAGACTGACTCCCTCTTGGCTTAAAAAAATTTCTTTAAATAATTTTGAATCAGAATGTTGATCAAAAAACAAGCTGCTGATTATATCATCTATCAAAGTCTCAATACCAAGAGCAGAAGAAATTATTTCCCCCCGGTTCTCTAATATAATTTCATGATCATCCCAATTCACCTTTGTTTCTCCAGTGTTTGTCCCATTGGGTACTGTTATTGCCACTCTAACCCCTTTCAGTAATTTTAGTTTATACATGCTCATTTTTAGTTACGAATGAGAAGATAATAAAACTTTCACTCAACATCTTCTCCTCTCAAAACCCCCCAACGTCTTCCTCACCTCTTCCAACTCATCATCCGTAATTCCATAAAGTCCCGCCACAACTTTATCAATTTCCCCCTCCACTTCCTTCAATTCTTCTCGTGCTTCCAAATCCTTTTGCTCGTAATATGGTTTAGCCAACCCATACGCCTTTTTAGAAAGTTCCGAAATCTCCTGATGACTCTCATTCCCCTTCACGTACTTGGGTATCCTAAAATGTTTGACAATAGAAGGCGCACCGAACCCTCGACCCGCAGAAGCATAAGACCTTACACAAAACCGGACAGGCGAAGAATTCAAAATCGCACACACATAATGTGCCTCTTCTTCACTCTTAAACGGAATAAGCGAAGTTGTATCGGTTGGAATCGCATCCTTTTCGCCAATCGGCGTCTCGACCGTCTAGAGAACCAAAGCCTCAAGATCGTTTGCCATCCGCTTCCATACCACTTTGTATGGTGCAAAGGTATATTCTCCAATGCCATACATCGTGTAAAACGTGGTCTTTTCCGCCAATTCCCTCACGACTTTAGACCCTCTGCTAAGAAGAATACCCTTGAATATGTGCATCCATGAAAAACTCCTAAGGGATCTCACCCAAGCGGAGTGTTGGCATCGGTACACTGCATGCGTAGAGCCTTTATTTCCTATTTCCTTATGCTTTCATACCTCCTGCAGGCACTTCCATTACCTTTGCCCATTTTTTACTTTCGCCTTCAAGCTTTTTAAGTTTTTTGGTTTTAAACGCATCGGTGCTAAATCGATATCCCTCCTTTCGGTTGATCATATGATACATTGCCACTGCGATTTCTCTTGCTATTGCCACTATTGCTTTCCCATCGCCGTGTCGTTCTTTGATTCTTTGATACTTTGATACTTTGATACTTTGTTCTGTAATGATCGTCCCACTGAACTGCAGATCGAGCTGCTTGTACCAGAGCCCACCTCACCCTCGGTGATCCTTCTTTTGTTATTCTGCCGTTGTAGATTGTATCCCCACTCTGGTGAACCCTTGGCGCCAAACCTAACCAACTGACAAGCTTGTTTGCCTTTGAAAACCTGCTGAAATCGCCTATCTCGCTCGTTAGTAGCAGTGCTGTGTAGTAATTCACTCCAGGAATACCCATGAGTAGTTTTACGTCTTCACTCTCTGCCGATTCTTTTGCTATTCTCGCTTCCACTCAAAATCTTTTATCAAACCCTTCAATGTCTCAATATGCCGTAGCTCCGCATCAAAGATGAACTGATCCAATTCGGTTAGCTTACAGGTTATGCCCCGCAACCACATCATTCCTGCCTTTCCAAACAGGTCCGTACCCTTGGATTCTAATTCGTACTTGTCTAGAATCGCGTGTATCCTGTTCTTTACTCTTGTCATATCTCTTGTGATGCTTATCCTGTGTCTTACCAGACCCCTCAATTCCCTTACTGATTCTGGCGCGGCATAACAGTGAGCTATCAGTTTCGCTCTCAGCAGGTCTGCCAGTGTGCGAGCGTCTACTTTATCATTTTTCAGCTTCGCCTCGGCTATCGCCTTTGTCTTCTTCGGATTAGCTAATACTACACCCACACCTGCTTCTTCAAGACCCAGGTAAAGCCTCAGCCACATGTTTCCTGTGCTCTCTATTACTGCTTTTGCTTCTCTTCCTTCGATAGCTTCAAGTAGCTTGTCTGTTCCTGTGCTCTTGTTTGGGAATTCAAGTTCTTTCTGTATATTCCCTTCCAGATCCTTTATGCATGCGTTACACATCTTTTTATGTACATCTATTCCTATATACCACATGGTGGTTACCTCCTGTGCATTGGCTCTACGCGGCAAGCATCCATCCGCTCTCATTGGAGCATTTTGATAGCCGCTTGGTCCAGCCCAGTCAAATACTCGACCTCTTACGGGTCATGTTTAGCACGGGCCAGCCGATGCACAATATCCACCTAGGGAATAGTCCCAAAAAAAGTTTTTCATATCGTCAAACCCACATTCCGCACATTTTGATAGAAAGTATCTACAAATTTAAATTTATGGGAAATAGCGAGGTGCAGAAAGATAACTTTAAATAGGTGCTTTTTCTTATCGAAGCATGTGAGTATTAATGTATCCAAATACGCAAGCATACGCAGGAGAGACAGCAAGTTTAGCCGAATATAGCAGTAAAAACATGGACCACCTTGGTATAGTAGCCCTAGTCTGCAGAGAGATAGATTTAGCAGGCGAGATCGACCGAATCGTGGGCGTGGATCCACGCCAGAAGGTGACCGGTGGAGAGGCTGTTGTTGCCATGGTCCTGAACGCCCTAGGATTTGTTGATCGACCCCTGTATCTATTCCCGGAGTTCATGGCAACAAAGCCAGTAGAGCTATTGATAAGGGAAGGGCTAAAGGCGGAGTATTTCAATGATGATGTCTTGGGGAGGACTTTAGATAAGTTATACGACTCTGGCCCTGAGAGTGTATTCATGCGGATTACCGCCAATGCTTATAGTGAGTGTTCAGGGCGCTTCCTTCACGGTGACACCTCTTCAATAAACCTTCAAGGCGAGTATAAGCATGAAGAAGGAGACCTGGATGCAGTGCCAATAGAGATAACACATGGCTTTTCCAAGGACGGTAGACCCGATTTGAAGCAGTTTGTTATCTCCCTGGTCATGTCTGACAGTTTACCTGTTTTCATACAGGCTTTGAGTGGCAATACTTCCGATAAAAACCATTTCAGGGAGATGGTGAAAGAGTATGGACAGTCATTGCAGGAGAAATGGGGCGAAGACAAAATATGGGTATGGGACAGTGCGGTATATTCGGAGAAGAATCTGGGAGA
>WSZT01000171.1 GCA_013139985.1 Candidatus Methanophagales archaeon
GAGGATATAGACTTCTTGATAAATGCGAAAATGTTCGGTTTTCACTTCTTCCTTGATAATCAACTATCTATCAAGCATCTGCCGCCGTCAAAGGCGTATCCAATCTGGACGCAGTTGCGAGAAGATATACATCGTTTTATCTATGAACGTGCGAAGATAGAGCATCAAACGGCGATAGCGGGAATGACGAGGGTATATCCGGAAGATTTCGACCCTTATCCGGGCTGTTTCCTGAAACCCGATCTCGAAACGAAGATAGGGAATTCATCTAAATTGCTTTCTTACGAGTATCTTGCCCTGGGTGACAAGGGTAGTAGGGAAGAAGCATTAAATAATATTGTAATCGCCAAAACAGAGGCAGTGCCGAAATACGACCCTTTTCTATGGTTATGCGAACTGCAAAAACGCTGGCATGAATTGATGCGCTTTTCTAGCCAGGAAGAAATTCGTTTGCAGATGCAAGATATTGTGCTTGTATGAATTGAATGATTATCGCGAGTACTTACTGCTGCTCGGAAGTGTACACATTGCGTCTATACGATCCATACCCGCTAATATATTCTCCATAGAAGCTGCGAATGAAAACCTAATATAATCTTTACCTGCGGCTCCAAATGCCGAACCAGGCGTAACAACGACATATGCGTCCTTTAACAATCGTTCAGTGAATTCATCACCGTTCCCGTAATTAGACGTGTTTACAAATGCATAAAAAGCGCCTTCGGGATCCAGGCACCGTAGCCCCACCTTGTTTAGCCGCTTCACAATAACATCCCTTCTCCTTTCGAATTCCGCTACCATCTCATTCACGCATTCTTGTGAGTTTTCAAACGCAGCTAAAGCCGCATATTGCGCGATAGACGATGCACAGCTTACTGAATGCTGCTGTATCTTTAGCATTCCTTTCTGTATCGCTGCTGGTGCGACCGCATACCCTATTCGCCAGCCAGTCATTGCATATGTCTTCGATAAACCATTTATGATAACTGTTCTTTCTTGCATACTGTCAAAAGAAGCAATGCTTATATGCCGCCGTCCATACAGTATCTTCTCGTATATCTCGTCAGAAAGCACGAGAAGGTCATGCGCAACTGCGAATTCCGCTATCTCTTTTAACTCGTTCTCGCTAAGTACATATCCTGCGGGGTTATTTGGACTGTTTATCACTATCAGTTTCGTGTTTTCTGATGATGCCGCCTCCAGCGATTCGTATTTTACTTCTTCTTCTATCCTCTTCACCCCTTTGGGATTGCCACCTGCTAGTTTCACTGCCGCTTCAAATGTAACCCATGCCGGGTCGAGCAAAATCACCTCGTCACCGTAATCTAAGACACTCATCATCAACTCGTATATCGCCTGTTTCGCGCCTGGTGTCACTATCACATTTTCCATTGTGCAATCAACCTTATTTTCTTCTGTTGTCTTCTTCGCTATCTTTTCTCTTAGCTCGTCGATGCCGGCACTGCTCGTATAGTGCGTATATCCAAGGTCTAAAGCGTGCTTTGCCGCTTCGCATATATGCTCAGGTGTTTTGAAATCCGGCTCGCCAAGAGTGAAGTTCAGAACTGCTTTACCCTCTTCCTGCAACTTCTTCGCTATCTGACCCATCTTTATGGTCGCTGACTCTTCTATCCTGCTCAATCTTTTTGACAGCATTTTTACGCTTTCTTCCCAAATAAAATAAAAACAAAGTTATTAAACCGTCAAAAGTTTGATCTTTTGTCCTTAAAAATATAGTCCCGCAACATCACTATCTGTATACGTCCATTTCAATCATTTTGATGCTTTTTGAGACTACTTATTCACTATTCCTCCGCCGAGAACCTCACCTCTATTGATCGTGCATGCTTCTCCATACCTTCTGCTTCACACAACTTCATTACCACGTCCTTCATCTTCTCTAAACCTTCCTTATCCAACCACTGCAAGGTCATTCGATGCATAAAATGGTCAACGTCAAGCCCCGAGAACAACTTCGCATAGCCCGCCGTAGGAAGTACATGGTTTGCTCCCGTTGCATAATCGCCAGCAGCGACCGGTGAATAATTGCCCACGAATACGGACCCTGCATTTCTTATTCGTTTCAATACTGCAATCGGCTCTCCTACCATTATCTCAAGATGTTCGGGCGCATATTCGTTCGCAAAATCTATGCACTCGTTCATGCTATCTGCGAGTATTATCCAGTTCTGTCCATCCTTTTCGGCTGTGATTTCTTGCTCCACATCCGCAGCTATTCGCTCTGAATCAGTAAGAAGAATCGATATTGACTTAGCGCCATGTTCTGCCTGCGCGAGCATATCAGAAGCGATAAAGGCGGGATTTGATGTTTCATCACCGATTATCAAGATCTCCGACGGCCCCGCCGGGAAATCTATTTCCACTCCTTCTTCTCGCACTACCATCTTCGCTGCCGTTACATATACATTCCCCGGTCCTACTATCTTCTGCACCTTCGGTATCGTTTTGGTACCAAAAGCGAGAGCTGCTATCGCCTGCGCACCTCCTACTTTGAATATTCGCGTGGCACCTGCTATATCTGCAGCAACTAATGTGCATGGGTCTACATTTCCGTCTGCCATCGGCGGCGTGCAGACCACAATCTCTCGCACGCCCGCGATCTTCGCGGGAATTACGCACATTAGTGCAGTACTGAAGTAAGATGCAGGAACATAAGCACCCACCACCTCAAGGGGCACATACTTCTCACCAATGAAGACGCCTTCACTAAACTCCTCTGTCCATGCTACCCGCTTCTGCCGGTAATGGAAATTCCTTATCGCTGCGTATGCTTCTTTGATAGACCTCTGCATGTCGCTATCTACGCGCTCTTTTGCTGCTTCTAGCTCGTCCTGCCCCACTTCTAGCTCTTTTAGTCTAACAGAATCAAATCTCTCGGTGTATTCCCGCAAAGCTTCATCTCCTCGGCTCTTTACCTCTGTGATTATCCCTTCTGCCAGAGGCATAACTGCCGTTAAGTCAAGCGATCTACGGAAAAAATCCGGCTTTTCTTGTACCTCTTTTAGCTTCTTTATCATCTTCACCATACAACGTAAGAAGTCTACTTAATTACTTTACCGCTTCCATCTATTTTTATCTTACCTTCCTTCTTTAAAATCAAAAAATATTTGGGCAAGATACTTTATCTATTCTTGGACCCTATTTACTTAAGGTAACCGAAAGATTAATTAAATGGAGAGAAGCGAAAAATGACAAGTTCGATGGAGAAAGATGCGGGTGTATACGTTAGTATTCCAATCCCAGAAGGAGTGACTCTTAGCGTAAATGCGAGGATTGTGAAGGTGACAGGACCAAAAGGAGAGCTAGAGCGTGAGTTATGGCAGCCGGGCCTCCAGATACAATCAGAGCAGGCGGGTAATGAAGTAATAATAAAAAGCGATCTGTCAAGGAAGAAAGTGAGAGCGATCGCAGGAACTTATGCCGCCCACATCAGAAACATGATTACCGGAGTGACAGAGGGTTTTTCTTATAAGTTGAAGGCTGTGCATGCCCATTTCCCTATGCAAATAGCACTAGCAAAAGAGGGTAATGCTGTTTCTATCTCAAATTTCCTCGGTGAAAGAAAACCGCGGACATCCAAGATTGCAGAAGGTGTGAAAGTGGAGATAAAGGGCAGAGAGATTATTGTTTCAGGGATAAATAAGGAGGCAGTTGGGCAGACGGCGGCAAACATAGAACAGAAGACAAAGATAAAAGTTTATGACCCCAGAGTCTTTCAAGATGGTATTTATCTCGTGGAGAAAGGTGTTGGTTTGTAGAGTCGGACTGGGCCAAAAACGAAAACCTTTTTCTTTCAAGAACCTTTTTGGAGATTATGCCTGAGATGATAGAAGGGGTAAGCCCCACGAGGATGGAATTGCTGCGGTTGCGAAGGCGAGAGCAATTAGCAGTGAAAGGGCATGATTTGCTTCGTGAAAAGCGGGATGCGCTTATTGCCGAATTCTTAGATGTCGTGGGTGAAGTGCGGGATGCGAGGATGGTCGCGGAAGAGAACTTAAAGGAGGCCTTTGAATATCTGATTATTGCTCAAGCGGGGTTAGGGGTGGAAGAAGTGAGGCATTTATCTTTGATGACCGCGCGGGAAATTCCAATGGATTTCTCTATGAGGAGTATAATGGGCGTAAATGTGCCAATAATAGAATTACCGGAAGAATTATCGCGAGAAGTTACGGAGCGGGGATATGGACTCATGGATTCGTCATCTGCGGTAGACAGTTGTGCTAGAAGATTTGAAGAAGCACTGGCGAAGATAATAAAGCTTGCCGAGCTGGAGGAGGCGGTCAGGAATCTCGCGGGCGAGGTGGAGAAGACAAAAAGAAGGGTCAATGCACTCGAATATGTTATGATACCAAGATTGAAAACGACACGGAAATACATACAGATGCGTTTAGAAGAGATGGAACGAGAGAATTTCACGAGATTAAAGAAGATAAAAGCGATCCTGGAACGGAAGGAAGAATAGGTAGATAATGCAAAATGGGAATTGCAAAAGTCAAAATCCAGAATACAAAATAAAAATAAATATTTCGATCTGTTTGAAATTTGGTGCTTGGTTGTGATCAGGAAATTTTTCACTCTTTATTGTGCATACAAACTTTCAATACCGAATAGGAATAAAAGTAGAAAACGCAAAAGTAATAAATATGTCCAAAATGCGAATACTAAGAGAGTGATAAATAAGAAAAAACAAATGATGAAATGTTATAATGAATGAAAATGTATCATGTCACCTAAGATGAGGATGGTTAGAAAAGAGGAGATGCAAATAAAAAACGTCATCGCTTTTGCTGCGGTCATTACAGTAACAATGACGATAGTGCTTATTACATTTACTTCTTTAATATCCGCATCTGCTGTTGGACGAACTTATGACGGAGTAAGCGGCGTGCTGACATACGAAGGGGAACTTCCAAGGGATGCAAATAAAGAGTCAAGGAGTATTTCTGTGTATGAGGGTGAAGAGATTCGCTTTGAGAATGCGGCAGGGGATTACGTAGATGTCATCGTCTCCGGAGCCTATGAGGGAGATGCCGATAAGAGGTCCGGCTGCATGGACTACCCTGTGAAAGCGAACAAGTCATGGGATTCAAGTGGGATGAAAACTGGCTACTTCTTCAAAGTTGTCGAGAAAGGGACAGAAGATCCGGAAATCGGTTGCTGGTTCGGTGTGGAGAAACAGTCTTTTAGCTTGAAGCTCGAGAAAGATAAAGTGCAAGAGAAAGAGAGTTTCGACCTATCATTAAAAACAAACAACAAGGAGCAGGGAATGATGGAACTCACCATCGAAGACAAGGAGGGCTATTCGATAATGAATGACAAAGCCCAAGACATATACGAGGTTCTCGTGCATTACACGGGAAGGGAATTTGACTTTGATCCTGTTGATGTAGAAGGTAAACCTGTGTGTGGGATAGTGCATGATGCCGAGGGTAAGCTTGTTTTTAGTACCTCTCTGTTGAACATGAACGCGGGTAAATATTCGATAATCCTGAAAGACCATGCAACAGAGGTGAAGGAAGATGTAGATATAAAGGTCGAGAAGATCTATCTGGAAGTTGCGTGTGATGAAACGGTGCTGAAAGGCAAGGACATTGAGATAGTAATAGAGAGTTCGTTCTACGAGGAGAACGTAGATGTAACAGTCGGAACATTTTACAATAAATCACTAACTTTCGACGAAGAAGGCAAGAAGAAGGTGAAAATACCCACTGATGATCTAGACTACGGCAGGTACAAGGTAACAGTTGAGGCTCACGGCATGTGGGACACTAGTTATGTAACGATAAAGAAATGTGAAACGAGCATAGAAGTGCAGGATGATGCAACTGTCGGTGACATCGTACATATAGACGGGACTTCCGAGTCGGGCGATTCGGCTATTTTTGTGATTGATAATGTCTTTGAAGGCGAAGCAACAATAACCGATGATGAATTCAAATGGGACTGGGACACGAGCGGCGAACTCGGCGGCTACCGGGGAATTGAAGTCTTCATATTAAATGAGTCTCCTAAAAATCCGTTTGCCATTGGTGACTCGGTCAGCGATGACTGGCAGAGAGAAGCGGGTGTGGACGCATCCGCTTCTATATTCTTGTTTACTCCTACATTCAGCATGACCGTTTCTGAATCCATAGTTAAAGGAGACCCCGTAGTGATAACTGGTACAGCTATGGGCACAGACCACGTTTATGTCATCGTCTTCAACTACAAAGGGAAAGTGATGTACCCTCCAGGTGTACCTGGGAATGATGTACCTGCAACTAGGACTCCGGTTGATGAAGGCGAATGGACGAAAACGATTGACAAGCTAAATAGCGGCGATTATGTAGTATTCGCTCTTAGCGAAGGCAAAGATGGGGTAACAGAGGCAATAAGAGACGGCAAATGGGTAATAGGTGGCGAATGCAAGACTATGGAGCAGAGAGTGGCAATCCTCATGGATGCAGTGACCACGGCAGGCAGCGACGACCTGTACGAACTTGCTTATTTCTACGTTACCATGCCTAGAGTACGTTTGACAGTACAAGAAAGAGTGAAAATCGGGGATCCGATAAGTGTGAAAGTAGAGACGAACGTAAAAGATGCTGTGGCGGCTTTTGTATCGCTCTTGTCTAACGCAGATATAATAGATGAGACAACTGTTGAAGTCCAAAATGGCCGTGGGAATGCGAGTTTTAATACAAATGAGCTTCAACCGGGCAAATATGTCGTGACTGGCTCCATCAAGGGAGAAGCTTATGATGAAGTGGGTGTGAGACTGCTGAAGGCGGAGGTGATGGACGTAGTGGAGGAAGTGATGGAAGTGGTGGAAGAAGTCGAAGAATTAGTATCACAGAACGAGTCAGAGACCGAGTCGGAGACAATGGTGGAAACGATTGAAAGCAGCGCAGGTGAAAGAGAACTAAATGAGGGCCCGGTAGGACAGGAAACGCCGGTAATCACATGGGATTTGCTTATTGCAGCCATAGTGGCAATTTCTATCTCGATTGTTCTGAGAAGACGTCGTTGACGTCTTCTTTTACTTTCCCATCCCTTTTTGAGCCGCCAAACTTTGCGCTTGCGAACATGCCTTTGCAAGCAAAAGAGCTATTGTTTCACGTTCATATATGCATGCGTTAATAGACAGATTCCTCGCATTGGTATACGCCTTCTGGATCAACGGTGTTATTGTCCCTGATGT
>WSZT01000197.1 GCA_013139985.1 Candidatus Methanophagales archaeon
TAATTACGGATACGCTACCCAACTGCGATTATTATGTTCCGGATCCAGGATTTGTTCTGGAATTTGATGAGTCTCAACATTTTACAATGCCACGAAAAATAGCACTGCTGAGCTATCCCTATAAATCCCGATCGGGCTTTTCATTGGCACAATGGATTTCCACGTGCGATAAAATCAAAGCTCATGATTCGGATCCAATATACCGTGATGAGCAGCGTGCATGGTATGACACGCTAAGAGATTTTCTGCCTGAGCTCAAAGGTCTGGAACCCACCGTAAGGCTGTATTCAAACGAGATGCAGTGGTGTAGCTTAAATCTCGATAACCGTGATGACGTTGCACACTTCAAGGCCATTATTGAAGCCAGAAAAAGAGTTATAACTAACTGGATCACCACAGTAGTTATCAAAAGCGGCTTTTGTAGCCTGGATGCTAAGTTCGAAGCTGACCTGAATAACCGCATCATTGCAGATAATTTGAAGGGGATACTCGAAGCTCATGGATTATCTCTTACAGAACCTGCTACGGTTAAAAATGAGCGAGAAGGTGAATGGGTGATCACTAGTGGAGAAGAGATCTATAGGGTTTATAAAGAGGATGAAAGATTGGGTATTTACAAACATCATAACGAAGAACGGCTGAATGTTCTATCTACCTTTGTAAAATCCATTCTGAAACAATCCACCGGTGATGGTCTTATTCTATTCCCCGCAGGCATGTTCTATACCGAAGATAAGGCAGCAAGCACATTCTATAACAGAGTACAGGAAACGCTCATACCCGTTCTCAAACAGACAAACGATCATGTTATTGTCTGCACAGGCGTAGATAGTGCCCGGGATTAGATCGCCATAGCAGTAGACAAGACCGGCATCATCGCTAAAGGTCGTAAATTCCACCCTGCGCCAGGTGAAGATCAAATAGAACTCGCACCGGATTATTCAACCGACGAGGACGGTAAATCGCGTATATTCGAGCTGAACGGCACCAGATATTGCATGTGCGTCTGCTACGACATCTTTGGGCTCCGGCATAAAGACCTGCACAATCCCGGCGTAGATGTCGTCCTGAACCTGGTGCACTGTTTCTATCAGCCGGGAAAAGGCCCGTCTGGGTTAGCACTTTTTGCTAAACACGGCCTTGCAGGCGCATCGAAACAATGGAAATGCCCCGTATTTGCGGCAGTTGTCTTTTTCAAACCGAACATCCCCATGCACTGGCCTACTGGCGTCTACTGGAACCAGGGCGATAAGAGCACCCGATTCTGGCGATATTCGGATAACCCGATCAAACCGGCAGTCACCTTTGAACCAATAACCATCGAAGAAGGTCTTGCCTTGGTTAGGAGGTATAATCTCAAGAGCTTTGAGCAGTACCAAAATGTTGATTAGCCGTTTTATAAACGGTCTACAAGTGATAGAGAAGAAGTATGATGAACACTAATCATAAACTGTAACGATGTATAAGTGTGATAAACGAGATAGCTACAAAAAACAATATGATTGATATAGTCAAAATGAACCACGAGTTTTCTGACCCGGACATCCTAAACAAATGGGTTATTGCACATGATATCTGTGGAGACTCCTTCTTAGAAGAAGCTAGACAGAAATATGGTGGGAATTGTCTTATCGGGTTCGTCTATGTGGATCACCAGGCTGGCATCTCATTGGAGGTAGAAACGTTTTGTACCGTTGGTGCTGATGGCGATATTACACCTACTCAGGGTCCGCACGATCATAACGAGAGTCTGAAACTGAGATATGATGTCATAAAGCAGATAAATATAGAACTATTAAACCAAGATCAAATCAAAAGTCTTTCTCTTTCAGAAAAGCCAGAATGGCTCAAGTTCTATGTCGATCCTGATCTCGAACGTACCCGACAGTTAGAATTCCTCCATCCATTTCGCGCACTTGGCTTTCCCGATGATATACAAGTACTGCTACCTCCTGTAAAAGGCAAAAGAGAAGAAGTCGTGTGGGCTCGGATAGAATCATATAGAGACGATGGCGTGTTTGTGTGCACTTTGCTTAATCAGCCGAATCAGGATTTTAAAATTAATCTTCTAGACCGAATAGAGGTAGTACCTGCTACAATTGGAGACGAGCGGTGGATGCTCTGTGTGAGCTGAAAACTCGTAAGGTTCTCGCATTAGCTATGGCTACAACAGAGCAAATAGAGCTTGATAAAAATCGCCCTTACCCGATGAAGGTGAAAAGCGAAGTGTGGGGAAGAATCATGGAAAAATAAAAAACCCCCATTCGTATTCTAGAGAAGCTCGAAAATTAATGGATGAGATATAAGATGCCATGTTCACGCCTACAACCCCCGCTTCTGAATCGCCCTCTTCACCTCGCTGACACTTTCACCACCATCGTCAACACATTCTTGCCATCCTTAAACTCATACTTAACCTCATCCACCAGCGTCTTCATGAAATATACCCCGAGTCCACATATCTTCCGCTTTTCTAAACTCGCATCCAGGTCTGGCGGAGGGACCGACGTGGGATCGAACGGCTTACCCCGATCTTTGATGACCACTATGACATCCTCGTCCCTTCTCCGGCAGGAGATATTAATCATGCCCACATCCACAGTGTAGCCGTAGTTGATTATGTTAGTGCACGCCTCGTCAACAGCCATTTGAATCTCGAATATCTTACGATCCGCCAACCCAAATTCACGCATCGAATCAGTGATGAAATCTGCTATCACCGCTAAGTCCTCCAATTTCGATTCTATCTCGAGTTCAAACAGGTCTTCCATTTGCAATATTCACTCCGCCTTCAATACCATTAACGTAATGTCATCAAATTGCGGCTCATCGCCACAGAAGGCTAACATTTCCCCCTTTATCTTCTCTATCATATCATCTGCAGATAATTCATGATTCTCCTTAATAGTCATAATGAGTCGCTCTTCCCCAAACTGATCCATGCTCTTATTTATCGCCTCGGTCACACCATCGGTATAGAAGACGACTGTATCACCGCCGTCCAGTATGATCTTTCGCTCTTCCAGTTCTATATCCGCTATTGCACCCAGCGCGATCCCTTTCGCATCGAGCCGCATTAGTGTTCTGGTCTTCGCTTTGAAGATCACCGGGGGGTTATGCCCTGCACTGACGTATGTCAACGTCCTCTCGCTCAAATCTAATACCGCATAGAATAACGTAACGAACATACCTGACTTCGCATCTGCCGTAATTAAACTGTTTGCATCGCGTATTACCTCACTCACTCCGGAACTTCGCGTTGCTTTCGCCCGGACTATCGTTCGTGATAGCGCCATGAAAAGTGCGGCTGGAACGCCCTTGCCAGAGACATCAGCAATCGTGAGCCCGATCTTACCTTCAGAGATAGGGATGAAATCATAGAAATCGCCGCCAACCTCTTTCGCCGGAATATTCTGTGCTGCAAGCTCGAACCCCGGTAAGTCTGGTATGGCATCAGGCAAAAAGCTCTGCTGTATGTCATGTGCCATTTTTAATTCATACCGCTTTCGTTCCAGCTCAGTGAAGTATTTATCGCGCTCTTCCGCCGTCTCCAGCTCTCTTATCCGATTTGAAATGATGTATGCGAAGAAGAACATCCCCAAAGAATTGGCGAAGATCATGGGTATGCTTACTTCTACGACTACCTTAACCGCTTCTGAATATGGGTGCGCAAGGATAAGTGTAAGAATCATATGGAAAGTTTCCATAAGGGCTGCAAATAGTACTGCTCCGGAAACGCCAATGAACTTGCCTCTTCTTAATATATATATAATACCGCCAAATAGTCCTGCAAGCACGGTGGCAAGTGAGCAGGGGACGCAGGTAAAGCCACCTAAGAAGTACCGATGTATGCCGCCTATCAGTCCCGCACCCAAGCCGATTACAGGCCCACCAATTAATCCTGCAATCATCGGACCAAGGTCTCGGACGCTTGCAATCGCGCCGAATATCTCTATCCCGGAGTAGGTGCCGAATATCGAGACTGCACCGAAGATTAAAATAAAAATAGCGCGATTTTTTAGTGTGAATCTTTTGTCCAGAATCTCTCTGAAATATTTGGTGCGGGTGATCAGATAGGCGATTACCACGATTACACATATCTTCTCGACCAGCACAAGTAAAAGCTCGATTATGGGATATGCCATTTAATTCCCCTTATATAATATAATTGACCCATATTACATTTATTAAAAGTCCTGGATACTGACTTATTCCCAAGAGCGAATCGCTGTAGCTCGTGCACCAATCCCAATTTCGCATTGTTCTGAACTATCCAGACAGCAGGAATATCTTCATCTATACTCACTCGTCCCGAGAGCTATTTACAGCCTCTTCCTCTTGTTCATAGATATTAAATAGCTGTGTAAAGCCCGCGATGTCGAAGACCTCTTTTACATAGGGCTTTAAACACGCTAATTTCAAATCTCCTTCCGCCTTCTTCAATCGCTTCAGCGATGCAAGCATCACTCGCAATCCCGAGCTGCTGATGTAGTCCACGCCACCGAAGTTCACGACTATTCTCACACTGCCGTTATCAATCAGTGTGCTTATACTTCGCTCTAGCTCGTTTGATGAATATGCATCAAGCCTGCCGTTCAAGGTCAATATCGCCACATTACCCTCCTTTCTTTCTTCTAGTTTCATTTCGCTATTCCAGGACCCCCAGCACCACGGATAGTATATCCCGTGCCGCGTGGTCTGACAATAGGACCTGAGCCAGGATGATCGTACCTGTAAGGCGAGTAGTAGCCATAGCCACCATAGCCACAGACCCAAAAGAACCCCCAGGGGTAATATCTTGTTCGCTCTTGGACCACACGAGTCGCATTTACCGCAGCCGTCTCATTATCCGCAGAGACATTGAAGAACTCATGCCGGAACGTTTCGTTCGTCGCTACTTTATCTTTCAGCGCAATCATCTCGCCATACGATTTCCGCGCCTCTATGTTCACTACCGCATCCACAGGTCCACTAAATTTGTGTTGAGGGTACGTAATCGCATATATAGTACCCGCAAGAGGGGCCACGTGCTCTATCTCCGCGGGTTCCTCTGATTTAGCCCGGACACCACTCGTTAGTGATACAAAATCATTCCCTTCTATACGGATCTTATATACGTCTTCCTCATAATCATCGGAGCCCGCGGCTATACAGACATAATTGCTACGCCCGTCAAAATACGTGGTGACAAAAGCGATTATATCGCCATTTGCAGCCGAGAACCACGAATAATCCCAATACGGCTCCCAGCCACTGCTCTTCTCAGTTTCTATCGCAGTGGTGACAAAACCGATCTCTTCTAACTTATCGCGCACCGTATTTGCAATATCTCTCGACTCTCGCCCATATCTGTACATTATACCGGCAACGCCATTTTCATGCACCCGCTCTGCCGAGTAATGCTCTATTGAATCGCCACCAAGCGAGTAATAGCTAAGGTAAGAAACTAAAGATAAGGCACTTTGTTGTCCCCCCGTATATTTCGGAGTTGCTAAAAGCGGTGTTATAACAAACGGCACAGAAGCCACTATGAGTATCAAAATAACAACAAAAGCTACAATTGTGCCTATATCCTCTTTAGCTACCATTTCTTCTTCCCTTCCCTTACCGTCTCATTCTATAACCACAAGATTACGCAGATTTTCACGAGATTCTTCTGTGTCAATCTTGTGTAATCTCGTGGTTTCTTACCCGCAAGCCCTTCAAGACATTATCACCGCCATTGCCACCACCGAAACCGCAATGTACAAAACACCTGAAAGGATACCAACTGCGATGTTCCCGTTACTTATCTCCTCTTGCAATTTTATCTTCGGCACTAACACCCTATCAAACACGAGGAAGAAGAGCGTAGCAACTAGCGAAGTCCCTATGCTCCAGCCAATTGTTGCGAGTATATCATAAAGTAGGCCCGTCCATAGTGACATACTCGCTGTCGCAACCACTAAGCCCGCCCCTGGGGACATAATCGTTGCCGCAACTACCAGGCCTATACCTAGCAGCATCAAACTGAAAAATATTGCAACCGCAGTATTATTCCCTTCCATCGCTTCCTGCAGATCGAACTCCCGAAACACGAGAATATCATATATCTTTACCAGCAGCATGCTAAGTCCTACACCTATTACCAGCCACAATAGTGCTCCACCCACCGTACCAATTATTATTTCCGCTATCGCCATATTCATGCACCTCCTATTATTTTATCCATAACTATCTCCACTTTACCTTCCAGCATATCGCCCATGAACTCCAAAGCCATTTTCGCATCCCTAGACCCACATGACGCCATGTCCACGAATATCATATCCTCTTCCGGATACGTATGGACTGCGATATGGCTCTCGGCAAGCAATACAACCGCGGTCATACCCTGTGGCGAGAACTTATGACTGACTGTTTCCAGTAACGTCAAATCCAGCATCTTCGCCGCTTTCCTTAAAATCCCCTCTATCAACATAACATCTTCCATCTTTTCCACGCTGCAATGCGTTAATAGTCCTATAAGCACTTGAATCCTTGCCATAATATTCACCCGGGGATCAACCCCTCGCCTTTGAACAATGAATTTGCCTCCTCGTAATCTAAGTCTTCAGGCGGCAGAATCAAGTCAGGCGTTGGAAACGCTTCTTCTTCGTCCAGCACCTCGTCCATCTCGATGTCCTCTCCCACCAGCAGACCCCTTGACCTTATCAAATCGAATATCTGCGGGTAAAGCGCATTGAATTTCGCTTCTGTAAGCTCGCCCCTTTCGTTAATAGCCGCAAGTTCATTGTCCGGCTCGTTTATCTTATCTAATATCTCGTCCTTGTTCTCCGTCGGGAATGCCCAGGTACCACCACCAGAAATGCTTATTAAGAAGTATGCTCGTGTCATTGCAATCTCTTCCTATTCAGCTCATCGTCAAGAGCAGAAAGCGAGTCAGAAGTCTTTAACTCGCGCTCGATTTCGCTTAGCCCAAGGTCCGTAGTTCCTGCGGCAGTGCCGAGTTCTGCCGATGCATCTGCCTTCGCCTCTTCCATCCTGATCTTCTCCGTCATTCGCTGCACCGTTAAATCCACATCGCTAATCTCGCCATCTATTCCTGATAGCGCGTCATTAACTCTTTTTGATGCCTTCGCCATTGCATAATCTGATTTTAAATCAGTTCGCTTATCTGCAAATCGCTGTATCTTCGCCGTTAAATCTACCTGTTTGTCCTTCAGCATCCGCACTTTCTTCTCCATATCCGCAACGGATTGCTGAAGCATCGGTATTCTTTCTCTTGCTCTGTTCTCTTCCTCTAACAGTTGTGTCGCTGCACTGTTCAGTTGTTCCACTTGCATTTCCG
>WSZT01000139.1 GCA_013139985.1 Candidatus Methanophagales archaeon
ACTTTACGCTTTTAGCGCTTTGGAGCTCAATTTATGCATCTTTCTTCTCATGATTCATTTCATCAGCTTCCGCCGGCTATAGGATCTTTCAACTATCTTTTCTTCAAGGGGGTTTTTCAAAATTCTCTTTAGTATAGCCAAATACTTCATTATCAAAGATTTTACAATATTTGTTTTCTTCAAAATCATCGTACAACTCAATAATCTCCTTAATATCGTCAGCAGAAAGATAATTCCTTTTATTCCCTAAACTTTTCCGCATTTTTAAAAAGAAAGAAGTAGCATCAATCAACTGTATTTTGCCGACTCTCTCAGTTGGTTTTTCATTTGTTAATACCCAAATATATGTATGAATGTCTGTATTGAAAAACAATTGATCAGGTAATGCAATTATTGCTTCAACGAAATCGAAATCATGCTCAATCATCCATTTTCTTATATCGCTTTCTCCCTGCCCGGCATCCCCCGTAAACAATGGTGAGCCGTTTGTAATCACAGCAACTCTTGATTTCTCCTTTAATTTCATCTTAGAAATCATGTGCTGCAGGAATAACAACTGCCCGTCATTTATCCGCGGTAGTCCCGCACCAAACCGTCCTTCAAACCCCTTTTCAGCTTCGTCTTTTACTGCATCTGCATCTAGCTCCCATTTTCTCCCGTAAGGCGGATTAGAAATGATAAAATCAAATTTATCATCATGGAATTGGTCTTTTGAAAGCGTGCTGAAAGGACCCCTAATATTCTTATCGTTCTCGCCTTTCATTAGCATATCGGCCTTACAAATGGCATAAATCTCTGGATTGACCTCTTGTCCAAATAAAACGACATCAACTTCCTTATTTATACTCATGATAAAATCTTCACAACTTGTGAGCATGCCACCTGTACCACAGGCAGGGTCATACACGGTTTTGATAATATTCCTCTGTTCCAGATTCTCGCCATTCTCAACAAAAATTAACCTGGTCATTAATCCAACAACATCTCTGGGTGTAAAGTGCTCTCCTGCTTCCTCATTTGACTGCTCTGCAAACTTTCTAATTAACTCTTCAAAAATAGTTCCCATTTCATGATTAGAAACAATATCCGGATGGAGGTCAACTTTTGATTCTGAGAATTTTTTAATTAGCCGAAATAAAAGATCTGCTTTAGCCAATTCTCTGATACGCTCTTTAATTTTAAAATTCTCAAAAATATCCTGAACGTTACCGCTAAAGCAGTCAAGATAATGCATTATGTTCTGTTCAATATGTTCAGGGTCTTCAAGCAAAGCCTTAAAATCGTATTCTGAATAATTATAAAACCCTAATGGATTCCCCTTTTTATCCTTTGCCGCACCTAGAAGAACAGGTTCCAGATTTTCAAACTGACCTTTATACCTATTATAAGTTTCAAGAACTGCTTTTTTGGAATCACTTAAAGCACAATCAAATCGTTTAAGAACGGTAAAAGGAAGGATTACTTTTTGAAATTCATTTCTTTTATATACGTCTCTCAGCAAATCTGCCAGGTCCAAGATAAAACTAATCTTTTCTTGAAAATTACTCATTTCCCCGCCTCACCACTAAAGAAACATTTGGTATATGTGTAAATATTTGTACTCAATATAAATCTCAGTACCTGCCCTTTTTTCTCTTTTTGTGATTCTGTCCCAGCAGGTCAATCACTTTTAACGCATTTTCACCCACCTTTCCACCGAACTTTTCTTTACTATCTTACTTGTTGCCCAATAACTTATCCTCAACCATCATTCTTTCACTTCCCAATGCCCGCCTCGGGCAGGACCGATTCTTTCTAATATGCCTGCTTGTTTTAGTTTATCTAAATGTTTTTGAATTGCGGATTGATTAAGGCCTATAGATTTAGAAAGCTCTTTTCGTGAAATTCTAGGATTATTCATTATCAATTTCAATATCTCAATTTGTCTTTTTGATAGGGTTTCTGACCACTTTTCTGACCACCTTTCACCCACCTTATCCGGGTACTTTTTCTCCCTAGTTTCAGGGGCAGTTTTTTTTATGCCCTTTCTCGGAAACGTTGTAATGAAAATCTCACCAACCTCCTTAAAGTCAGTATCTGGTTCCCTAGAAAGAATTAGACCAATTCCCCTGCCCCATTTCTCTACAAAATGGACCTCATGGAACATGTTTGCTATTATTTCATTTCTTCTTTTAGAGACTTGTTCCTTTTTTATCTGTTCTATGGTTAAACCACCATATAACCCACCCGGGCTTCTAATCTCAACCCTGTCCTTAAAGACAGCTATTTGTACCTCAGCATATTCATAATAATTTCTATGACAGAAAGCGTTTATTATGGCCTCTCTGAATGCATCCCTATTAATTTCAGGGACATCAACCCTGCGCATCCCTTCTAACCTCATGCCAATATGGATGTTTTTGAGAATGTATTCCTCCGCCTTATTAATCAGGTAGAATAAATCCCCTTCAAATTCCTGTCTGTCAAGGATTAAATGTGATTTTTCAGTAGCAAAAATAGCACATCTTAACTTTGCATTCGGAAAAAACAGTTGCGGCTTTTTACCAAAGAGAATAACAGCGACATTTAACAATTTCTCAGCTTTAAGTAATCCCAATTTGTCAAGCGAGTTTTTGGCTGAATGATATTCATGCCCACAAGATAGTGAGCAATTAACGCCAAACTCGTTATCATTTGGGTTATAACTATTACCCAATCACAAAGCTTTTTATTCCCGTTTATTCTAACTACCACCAAGAGGGGATAAGCAATAAAAAGATGATAAGAAACAGAAGTATGTGCTTTTACGCATTGCTATTTGCAAGTTGTTTTTTGCTATTTGCAGTGCCTGCATTGGCAATGGCTGAAGAAGAAGAAAAGTATCCTATGCTTCAATATGATGCACAGAGGACCGGAAATGTAAGCGGTATAGCGCCAGAAACGGCAACATTATTATGGCAGTCAGGCGAAAAAACTTCGGGATGCATACAAGCAGGGCCGATTGTTTCCGATGGCCGGGTTTATATCTCTACCTGGTGGTCTTCGGGCATGGGCGTTAAAGGAAATGGTACTGATGCACTCTATTGCCTTAATGAGGGCACAGGCGAAGAGATCTGGAATAACACTGATGTTTATGGCGCATCCACGGCGGCTATAGCAAATGGGAAGTTGTTTGTGGGAACGCATAGAGGAAACATAACCTGTGTTAACGTGACGAGTGGAGATATAGAATGGAGTAAGAAGATAGAAGAGAACCCATCGTGGAAGGGCGTTGCGTCTTCTCCGCTGGTGGTTGAAGACAAGGTGTATGTGTTAAGTTTCTCAGATGGGACACTCCATGCTTTCTCTTTCGACGGTGTAGCACTTGGAAAATTCTCTACGGGCGGTGAGATATTCTGTTATGCATCGCCTTCGGCGTATGGTGATAAAATATACTTCGCCGGGAATAAAGAGGGACAACCTGCATTATACTGCCTCGACTTGAACATGAGCGAGGAGGTTTGGAATTTCCCGACAGAAACGGAGATAAGAGGCTCACCCACTATTTGGGGCGAAGAGGAAATGGTTTTCTTTACTAGTGAATACATCCCAATGAAAGAATACGGGATTTACGCTGTCAATATGATAACCGGAGAAGAGCTCTGGAGTGTAACCCATTATTCAACTTGGGCTTCTCCCGCATTGAGCAATGGTAAGCTATATCTTGGCGGCTCTACTGTTGACACCACCTTCTATTGTTACGATGCGCTAAATGGCTCCTTATTATGGAAGAACGAAGAGATGGGAGGATCAATAAGTTCATCATCGGTTGTTGCAGATGGTAAAGTGTACTTTGGAACAAATGAGGTGGATGGTACGGTATATGCATTGGATGCCGAGAATGGATCAACACTCTGGAACTACACGCTTCACATACCCGAAGGATTCGGCGGTGGGTTTAATATAGCGTCACATCCTGCTATTTCCAACTCCACCTTGTTTATAGGGGTGGACAATGTGGGTGTTCTTGCGTTTAGAGATGCTACCTTCTGGGACGGTGAAGTAACATTAAAGGAAAACACCACCGTTAACGTGACCGCACACAACAGCGGAGTAAGCTACGAGATAGATCAAACAACCGCGTTAGGAGCGCTTGATGCCGCAGCAGAAGCTGGCGGGTTCAAGTACGCTATAAGTGATGAGTGGTATGCGAGTTGGGATATTTTGATGGTTGATTCTATTGCAGGGACGGCAAGTGACTCTATCACGTGGGACGGTTGGCTCTACTGGGTGAACTATCCCGATGACCCGATGCCGATGGTTGGTGCGAACCAGTATGAAGTAGAAGATGGCGATGTCATAACCTATTATTATGGTGGAATGGGCACAACACCCGATAACACCTCGATGGTGGTACGAATTCAGGTCCATCTACCATGACGCATGACGACCACAAAAAATCACAGATGCAAAAGGGAAAAAGTATGATGGGTAAACACTCGCAGTTGGGTCTGAGTAGACTTACTCTTTCTCTTTTTCTTATATTTTTTATCTTTGTCTTGATCACCAGTGCAAGTTGCGCTCAATGGAACAGTG
>WSZT01000175.1 GCA_013139985.1 Candidatus Methanophagales archaeon
GTAGGCGTCAGAGAGTATATGTGGGGAAATACAGGGAATGGAACCTTTGCAATGACCATCACCGAGATACTGAATGAAGGGGTTCGGTTGAATTGTAGTGGCAATTGTAGCGATATGGGTAAGATAATGGATCCGATTTATGGCGACGATGAAAGCCCCGTAATGACTAATTTCGAGTGTAAGAAGATGGTACAATTCGAGATAGGAGCCAAGGATAACCCCCTGATATATGGACTTGAGGGCGAGGCGATATATTCTAACCCTGGCTTCTCTGGTGGTATGAATGCACAAGTAAACGAATACTATGCTGTGAGCAGCTTACAGAAAGATGAGACGGTCAAGATGACGACCACTGCTACGTATAATGATACTAAGCGTGATTGGACAAACTGCCAAAAAGCTCGGCCATACAATGCGAACGAACTTAATTTTGATACGAAGAATGCCTTTACAGGTTCGTGGGGAACAGACTCATCATGGACGAAGGTGTGCAGTAAGGATATAAAACATCACCAGTACTTCGAAGGAGAATTCCAGGTAGATAAGAACCTGATGTTCCAGGAAGAAGTTACCAAACCATGGCCAGAGAAAGAACCACACGGTGATTGCTGATGTAGCACTAGTGAAATACAGGGTGTAAACGACAATTCCACCCTTTTCTTCTTTTATTTTTTTTGTATATAAAGTATAACTTCTAACTATTTAGGACGCAGATTTACACAGACGCGACGGTCCTGATTATTAAGTTTTTAAACGAACCCGCTTTTTGTAAAGAATCTGCCTTCCGAAGGGATGTGTCTATTTGACTTTTTAAGCTTTCCCTCTCACCATAGTCCTGGTATGCCATATACCCAAATGCGAGAATTGCAGCAATTGATGCGACAATGGCAACAATTTTTATAACTTTAGCAACGAAACCACCCTCTGAATCTTGCTTTCTTCTACTTCGAACGGTCCTCGTCTTCTTTCTCACTTTCAATCCCCTCTTGATATAAATATTGGAATATAATTAAGCCTTTTTATCTCTGCGAAAGTGTTGAGAATATCTGTCTCAAAAGCGAAATCCATCACTTCTGCTACTATATATTTTTGCAAGCAAAAAGGTTTAAGACATTTTGTTTACAAAATACTCGGAGGCGCCGGTAACAACACTTGCTGTAAAAGATCACGTTCTCGCTCATAACCCGCTTGGCGCGATAGATATATTCCGCGTATCCTCTGAACAAATTGGTAGTCAAAAACAAGAAAATATATTATTGACACAGATTAACGCAGATTAACGCAGAAGAAATTAAATCAGTGTAAATCAGCGTCCTAAATTAAATTTATAGGCAGAAGTTATACCGTATATACAAAGATAAAAGAAGCGAACATAAACCTTTCTTTAAAAAGAAAGCTTTATCAAAGAAAAATTATACATTATATGTAATAATATAGGTGGTGTAAGATGACCAAGACAAAGACATTGCATGCCGTTTTTGATGGTAAAGTGCTGAGACCAGAAGAGAGGGTAGATTTGGAGGTGGGTACGCGCTACGTTTTGAGTGTTGAATTAAAGCAGAAGATCAACGATATTGAAAAAGACCCGGCATTCAATCTATCTTCGTTAGCTGTAAAAACAAACATCTCAGACCTGGCAACGGAGCACGATCACTATCTCTATGGAATACCAAGGCGGGAATCAGATGGTGACCAATAGGTGTTTTGTTGATACCGTCTGTTGGATTGCCCTGCTCAATCAGGATGATCGACTGCATGAATCTACAGATCGCGAATATAAGTTATTGATGAGGTCGGGGTATCATTTCGTTACCACCACTTCGATTTTGAATGAGACCGCAAATGCGCTCAGTGACCCGCGCCTTCGGCTGGCAGTGGTTGAGTTTTACCGACGTTTGCAGTGTTCTGCTCATGTTGAAATTATCTTTGTTGACCCGCGTTTATGGTCGGACGGCTGGCAACTCTATGAACGGCGACACGATAAAGCCTGGAGTTTAACCGACTGCATATCAATCGTTGTGATGCAAGAGCAGGGATTAAAAGAGGCGCTAACCAATGATAAGCATTTTCAACAGGCAGGCTTCCGGGCACTGTTACGGGAAGAAACATGAGAACGGATATGGCGATACATAAATTTAAATTGAACAAAACAAAACAAAACAAAATAAATTATTGACACAGATTAACACTGATTAACACAGAAAAAAATTAAATCAGTGTAAATCTGCGTCCTAAATTAGATTTATATGTAGAAGTTATACATTATTATATACACGGAAAAACTTTAATGGCTCCAATACAATCTTACCGATATGTGGTGATAAAATGGAAGAGATAATAGACATAAACGAGTTCGCAAAGCTCGACCTGCGAATAGGAAAGATAGATAATGCCGAGAGAGTAGAGGGTAGCAAGAAGCTAATCAAGCTCGAAGTAGATGTAGGAGCTGAAACGAGACAGCTTGTTGCGGGTATTGCAGAAGAATATACGCCTGAGAGTTTGATTGGAAAACTCGTCCCTATGTTAGCGAATCTGAAGCCTGTAAAGCTCATGGGTGTTGAGAGTCAAGGAATGATCTTAGCAGTAGACGTAAACGGAAAACCGATTCTGCTGCATCCGGATAGAGAAGTGCCCGCAGGCAGCAGAGTACGCTGAATGAATAGTGACACAGGAAAAAGATTTTTTGTTATATGGACATAGCATGACCGAGTGGCAGCGTGTACGACCATTAGCGCCAGGGATAGCGTATTTCGATCCGAAGACAAAAATGGCATATTCGCATATCGATTATCTCGCTGAGGATGTCCGGAGGAGGCTGTTGCAAAAGCAGGTATTTGAATCCCACAGCCAACGGGCATATTTCATCGTTGAGCACAACGAACTAAACGAATATAAGGGGCTTACCCTGCCATACAGTGATGAGATAGTACCTGCAAGTGGTCAACCTAGGGGATTGCTTTTGAAGGAGCACGGCGAACGAGAGGCGAGCGCGTTAAACGATATAGCCGAAAAGGGAGGTAACGTCAAAGCAGAGTATCACAATGTTGGATTAGCGTCACTTAAACGAGAAGAATCGAAGATAGAGGTGCGACCTCTGACTGCAGAAGACGGTGAAATTATCCGTTACGGTGTTCTAAGAAGATGGGGTGAGGATTATATCCCTTTTATCCGGCTTGACCTCTTCCAAATAGTACGTCAGCTCGCCATAATGAAGGGGGTTGATCATATTGTGCTGCTGTCCAGTGCCCTGGCAAGATTGGGTAGGGTGCTGCGAACAGCCCATGAGCTCGGGATTTACCATTGCTTTACTCATCCCGGGAATATAGACGCTCATGGTAACCTGATAGACTATGAACATGCGATATATAGGGATGAGATTCCGGCGATAAAAGAGAAGATAAAATTGATGCCAGAAGATGCAGCGCTGTTTAGTGAAGAGAGCTTGAGATTCCGGGATATAGACCTCTTCTTTGCTGGTACTCGAGACGTCATCAGGAAATGCCAGGAGATCTATAAACTCAATCGTGAGGGGTTGATGATGCAGATAAGGTTCTTAAGGGAGAACATCTCCTTGTCGGCCGGCATTCCTGTCTTAGAGTCTCTGGCTCATGTGAATATCGGATTTTATGAGGATACGCTAAAGAAACTGCCTACCAGAGACCAGAAGCGGATAATCGGAGCATTTGTTGATAAATATTGTCCTGCAAGTGATCAAGTCAAGGACAGAGTCTTTTCTGCGCTTGCACAAGCGGGAGAATGGACAGAGGAAGTCACAGGATTCATTAGCGATCTGGGAAATCCGAAGCCCCAGAGGCAGATTTCCGGTGAGTTTATATTGGCTTTATGGGCTAGGCCGCCACTGAAACTATAATTTTGCGGAAAACATGCTAAATACTTTCTATCGGTATAAGCTGAGCACTCTTACATATGGAACGGATTTGACTTTCAAAATAACTGAAAATATCAGTTCCTCGCGAGAGGACAAAAATAGGCGAATCGGTACCTCGTTTCATATATCCATAGAGCCTGACACGGATTGTATCATCTATAAATTCAATGCCGAATACTGGCGTGAAGTCGTATAGATATATTTCTAATTGGCTGTTACCTAATTGATCGCACTTGTACTTAAGATCCTTATACCGCTTGATAACCGTTTCCTTGAAATAGTCTGCATCATGGTATTTTGCTTCGGCAGGTTCTAACTCATAGCGTGCTTTCCTATGTTTTGATTCCGGCTTAAGAATTATTATCGTGATAGGTATTTGTTGACTTTTTTGAATGATAATTTCCTTGATATGTTCAGATAGATAAAAGCTACACGTAAGCCCGAAGAATATAATCTCCTTGCTAGCACTATTCAATAAGGAAAGAAGATGTTCGTGAGGGTAACCATTAGTTCCAGAAAAATAGGGTACATTGTTGGACAGTAGTTTGTTGGTTATCTGGTTACTCATGTATCTCCCCCCGTTGCCAATATTTATTAAATTGTTCCGCGAAGTACTGAAATACTAGGCTGCCAGATCTTTCTTCAAACATGATTACCGGGGAATCTTTTGCACGTGATCCTAACCCATAAAACGCAATGAACATAGTCTGATCAAATATTTCAATCTGAAAAACGGGTTTTCTATCATAATAGCGTAATTCTTTTTTTTCACTCTTTAGATCATGCACAAAGGCTTTCAATGCTTCAAAGTTATCCCCGATTTCTTTTTTTGTGTACGTCCAATCACATCTAAATCCGGAGGTTCAAAATCTCGATATTGAATTTCCCAGTGAGGGCAATCAGGTTTCAGAACAAGAAGTTTGAATTCCACAGCTTCTTTCATCTTTTGCTTTGTTACTTCTATTTTATCCCTACTTTCAATGAAAGCTCTTCCAATAAGAGTAATAATCTTTATATGACTTGCTTCCTTTAATTTTGTACTTCGAATTTCTTTGTACTCGGGATCATCCTTTGATGGAAAGATCCGGAGAATACCGTGTTGGGCGTAATCTCCATAAAGTCTCATTATTTTCAAGATTTTAGTAGAAGTAATAAACTCTGAAACCAGAGTTACTAGACCGATTGCCAAAATTGCGGATCCAAGTGAAAGTAGAAAAGTTCCACCCGTTTTATCAACACCCATTGAACTCCCTAAATAAATTAGTAAACTACTCGCAATAACGAAAATGCCTATTAGAAGAACTCTCTTCCAGAGCGACCATAAATACCATTTGATTGTTTTAAGCATTGTGAATTCCATGTCAATCTACTCCTTCTTATTAGTGGTTAAATTTCCATATTTAAATAGATTCATTAAAAATTTTGTGTATGGACGCAGGCGGTGGGCGATTAAATTATTCTATATTCAACTAAGAACTCTTTCACAATCTCAAAAATTTTCTGGTGCCCATCGGAATTGGGATGTGCTCCATCTTCTAATAACCTTTTATAATCTGTCTTTACCAAGTTTTTATAGATTTCAATATAAAAAATCGCGTTTCCGTTACAAATTGATTTTATTATATCGTTGAACTTTTGAACATATTTATTTTTGTAAGATCTATCTATATTCCAAGGCATTGGATCTACTTTTGATTCGTCAACAGGAGTTAAACCGACAAAAACAATCTTTGAAGAAAATTTTTGAGCAAGATTTATAAGTGTTTGAAGATTCCGTTGGAATTTCTGTGGTGGATATCTTAAGTTCTTTTGACTATGAATATATTGAGAATCGTTTATTCCCAGTGCAAAAATAAATATTGTCTCCTCATTTTCTTTTAATCTCTGCTTTGTTTCAAGTTCAAACCGTTCTAACAAATCTTCTACTGTGTCGCCAGAAATTCCAAGGTTGTAAATCAAGAAATGAGTTTCTGGTTTGGATAAAGTTTTTTCATCTAAAAATTTTCTGAGTTTTTGAACCCAGCCACCATATTTGTCCCAAACACCGTAAGTTATACTATCTCCAAAAACCAAAATTTGTGCCATAATAATCAGGTAAGTTGGATAATTATTAATTTAAATCTAAAATAAAAAAGAAGATAAATTGAAAGAAGATGCAGAGGGCTTGATAGAACGAGCTGAAATATTGAAGCGATGGAAAGTAGAAAATAAAAGCGTGTTGGACATAGGTGCAGGGCCGCTTGCGGTCATTGCAGCCCGGGATTTCCATTGCACTGTTACGAATATAGATATTTTCGAGGATGCCTTGCGGGATGCGGAGAGAGATTCCGACTCAGAACGAATCACATTTGAGATATGCGATGCAACTTCACTCTCTTATCCCGACAGGAGTTTTGATGTGGTAATCAGTTACGCCGTTTTGCATCACATTGAACTAGACAAAAGAAGGAAGTTCATTCAAGAGGCGTATCGCATATCAAAGGAGAAGTGTATTATAGCTGAATTTACGTCTGAAGGGTTCGATAAAATCCACGCAGTCAGCGATTTCAAGGCGGTTGACCTCGAGTGGTTGGAAAGGGAATTGAATTCGCTCGGCGAAGTGGATAAGTATTCAGGGACATTAATGAAGGTTTATGTTTTGTTAAAAACCCACGAGATTCCACAAGATTAACACAAGAAATATGGCTTAATATGGGATAAGGTGGCCAGAAAGTACTAAAATCGGGTCACGATTGTTCTATTCTCGTTAAAATCTGTGTATATAGCCACATGTCTGATTCTTTCCGATTCTTCAGAAATAGAACGCTTTTTGGGGGTATTTCTTCTCAGCCGCTTTTAGTGCCGGATCGATCGCATCTCCAATGCTACTAATTCTTTCTCACAAAAGGCAACTATTTTTCCCAAATATTTCCTCTTAGATATTGTTTGAGATTTGGATTTGAAGATTTGGAATTTCTGGTAAAAAGCGGAAGTCTTTTTTTTGTCCGCAGAATTGGTGGTTGCAACGTTTGATGGTAAGGATGGTCTGGCCCTTATAAATGAAGTTCATAAGGCAAGCCTTTCCGACAGCCGTATTCTCGAATGCAAAAAGAAGCCACCAAATTGCCTAGTTTACCACTTTCGTATATGCCTTTTTCGTGTAATAACCCATATAAAAACCCTGCTGCGAACGCATCACCTGCACCTGTCGTATCCACCACATCCGTTGGATACGCATCTATCAGATGCGATTCACCGGTGCTGTTGGCGACATAACTGCCGCTCTCCCCCAGAGTCACACATACATTCTTAGCACCGATATTCAAAAGTTTTGTGGCACCTTTTTCATAGTCCTCACTCAACATCAACGATTTTAATTCACTAGCACTAAGAAAAACCACTTCACTACGCGCTATCAGCTCTGCCAAGTCATCAAGCCCGTATTTGAAACAGAGCATGCCCGGGCTGAAACTTAGTTTCGATTCTATTCTACGTGCCAATTTGCATTGCAGCTCCAATTGCGCCGTGTTCACAAATGAGCTGGTATGCAGGAATTGTGCATTGTTTATCATTTCCATATCTATGTGCTCCATGCCGAGCCGGTCATTCACACCGGGATAGATATAAAGTGCTCTCTCGCCTTCTGCATCAACAAACCCTATTGCAGCACCTGTATAACCAGCTTCTTTTCTTATCTCTGTCTCCAAACCTTCTTTCACGAACTCTCCCAGAATCCGTTCCCCTTCTTCATCTGTGCCTACAAGTCCCATGAAACTCACATCAACGCCCAATCGCGATAATGCAACGATAGTATTAGCCGCAGAGCCACCTGGCGCTTTCTTCACATCCTGGATACCCATCTCTTCACCGCCCTTTGCTATTCGCTCCACGATATACAAGACGTCATAATTCAAGGCGCCCAAGCCGACAACTTCTTTTCTGATCATTTTATTCTGGTGTCAGTGAATTAAGAGATTGGTTAAAATCCAGCCGATTACGGCCCCTATAATCGCTGTAATAGATGGGATGATAATTTGCAATAACCTGTTTTTCCTTTTTTCATCTTCGTCTTTAACCAATTTTTTCCTTTTTTCATCTTCGTATTCGATTAAACTGGGTTTGATTTTGATTATTTCTCCATAATATGACTTGAATCTTTCAACAATTTCAGTATATTTGTTTAAATCGTTTTCATTCCGCTTACCTATATCTTTCTCAATCCTTAATTTAGATATTTCTGTTGGGGCTTCCACCACAAAATAAGGTTTAATTTCTTTATAATAATCTGGAAATATCTCTTGCAATGTCTCTCCAGAAAAGCTCTTCATTTCGTCCTGAACTTTATCCCTAAAAAATATTGAAAGGTAATCTAATAAGTTATAAGCCGCCCTGTAAAGATGTCTATAAGCGGGCATAAGGTTTTCAATTGCATATTTGGCGTCTGCCTGCTTAAAACCTAATTTGAATGCGAATACCCTCATTAAATGGTCAAAAGCATGCCTAAATTCTTCTGTTGCTGGACTGAAACTTTCACCTCCTACCTCCTCCGCATAAATCATTATGTCTTTGCTTATGCTATAGAGCCCAATAATCTCTTCAAAAAGCTTTCCTTCTTTTTCATCAAATTCTATTTTCATTCTCTATATAATATATATAGTCTACGAAGTATATAAAAACTATCACTACTATATATAGATAACCTTTTTATACTACGACAAAACTATACCGCTTAAATGGAATATATTGTCGGTACATCAAACACGAAAAAAAATTAAGGGAGCGACCGATTCAAAACATCCTTTTTCTTTCTCTCAAAGTCTTCTTTAGTGCATATCCTACTGAGAGCAAGCCTAACATTTCCTCTATACATATGTGCAAATCTTTTTACGGTTTCTTTTTTTATCACTATTTCCCCAAAATCCAAATCCCAGATATCTTTACCTTTTATAAAGCGCCCGTCCCCACTTTTGTCCATCTTTTATTTATCACCCCCGTCCAAGCTATTTTGGTTAGCCCACTATTTAAAACTTTCGGTTTATACCGTATACAGGCTGTCCCACATTTACCCAACAACCAATAGAAATTATACAAAAGTACAAAGATCTAAAAAAACGCTTTCTTTCTAACTGAATGCACATTTATAGCCAGACTTTTCTCAAATTGCAAAAATACCACTTAGAAGAAGGCATATCTTAGTTCCAACCGAAATTGAACCGAAAGGTTTTTATTATGGCATGCACAACTATTCTTTAGTTATAAAAACGAGGTGATTGTAACGGATGGCGATACGAAGCGATAAAATAGGGCAATCTTGGCTATTGCCCCCTGCTGTTAGTGAACTCATACCAGAAGACCATATTTGCAACTTGGTTGAGGTAGTAGTGGATAACATGGACGTTG
>WSZT01000166.1 GCA_013139985.1 Candidatus Methanophagales archaeon
CAATCCAGTTGCAGAAATCGAAGAAATGACAGCCTTCTCCGATAATAGCACCACCGCCTTCAAGGGGATCATTAACCCAGTGTTCTTTCTTCATACCTGCTGAATTTATTCGGTAAGTAACCATCAACGGATTTATTCTCTTTTCAACTATTCTTTTCGCTTTTTGTGCTAAAGGTGCGAACCGCCTGTTAAAACCAATCGTCAAATTGACTTTATTCTCTATAACGGCATCATAGACCTTTTTACAATCTTCATAGCTCATTGCAATTGGTTTTTCCACAAATATATGCTTTCCCGCATTTGCAGCTTCTATGATTATTGGTGCATGTAAATTATGTCTGGTTGCGACAACCACCATATTTATGTTTGCATCCTGTAGCACTTCTTTATAGTCAGTAGTGCAATATTCAGCGCAGTATTCTTCTGCAATCGTCTTTGCGTTGCTTCCTGTTCGTGTGACAATTGCTTTGATATTATAATATGGTATTTTCTTTAGATTCGGCAGGTGATATGCTTGAGCAAATCCACCGGCACCGATTACAGCAACGTTTATATTATTTGTTTCAATTGTAGAAGGTTTTAATTGCGTCTTTCTAACCAATTCCTTTTTTGTTGATTCTGTATATTTAAACAAAACGCCAATTGGTCTCTTTTCTGAATTTAGAGTTTCATACGCCTTGGCAGCATCTTCAGTTGGGAATGTATAATCTATTAGTCTCTTTACATTCACTTTTTTTTCTGAAACCATATTTAAGAATTCCTGCATGTTCCTGTTTTCGGTCCATCTCACATATCCAAGGGGATAATCCACTCCTTTCTCTTCGTATAAAGGATCATACCTGCCGGGACCATAAGAGCAAGAGATAAGGAAATCCAGTTCTTTCTCGTAAAAAGGCGACCTGTCAAGGTCCATTCCTACTGCACCTACAACAATTACCCTACCTTTTTTCCTTGCCATCTGCATCGCTTGTTTAACTGGCTCACTGCTTTTTGTTGCCGCATAAATAATTACAGAATCTGCACCTATCCCATCAGTGTATTTCATAACTTTACTAACCGCATCTTTTCCGGCAGTAAAGCCTATATCAGCACCACCTAATTCTCCTGCAAGTTCCACCCGTTCTTTCATTATGTCAATGCCAATGACATGAGCACCAGCAGCTTTTAATATCTGGCAGGCAATCTGACCGAGTAATCCCAGCCCTATAACCACGACATTATCGCCAAATTGTACTTGTGCTCTGCGGACGCCCTGCATGGCAATTGCACCTATTGTTGTAAATGCTGCTTCATCAAAATCTACATTATCCGGCATTTTACAAAACAAGTTTCTTGGGACACTAACGATTTCTGCGTGACTGGCATAGCCTGCACCGGCACATGCAACTCTATCACCAACGGCAATATCTGTGATGTTTTTACCTACTTCTAATACAACACCGCTGCTACTGTATCCCAGAGGAGACAATTTGCCTGTTTGTCCTTTGATAAGATCAATAGTCTTGCTTATTCCGTCTCGTTTTACCAGTTCTATGGCTTTATGTGCTAACTCGGGATTCTTTAGTGCCATTGCTGCAAGTCCTACAACGCCTTTGCCACCGCTATGTAAAGACATGGTTTCGGTACCGGCACTTATCAGCGAATTGAAATTACACACCAGAACTTCGTTATCCCCGCATACAGGTGCAGGAACTTCTTCGGTTACAATGTCTCCGCTTTTAGTGAATATTTGTTTCATTCTACATCTACCTCTTTCATAGCCTCTTTCATACTCTTTGTGATCATTCCTATTTCCTCCACTGAAGGCACCCGACCGGTAGCAATACACGTAACAAACTCCGCAGGCACTTCCGCAGTCTTCGAGTACTTAACAATCGGCGCTTCTACTTTCTGTCCATAGCTATACGATACCCAGCCGTTTTCAATCGCCAGCTTTAACCCGTCTGTCTCTAAAGGCGCAATCGCGATATTCGCACCGGTTTTATTTCCGGTTTCTATACCCAATTCATCTTTCTCTTTTTTTAGTGCCATAGGTGCGAAATGGAAATACAACTTGAATTTATGTTTATAGCCTCCTTCACCAGTTAACATATCCTTTATCACCCAATATTGTTCTACTTTATTAAAGTATATCAGTCTTCTATGAACGACATTCAAGCGTGAATAACCGTTATGCTCAGCATCAAGGAGATCATAGTTTTCTGTTACGAGCCACCCATTCACCTTGACAGCAGCATCAAGATTCATCGCAAATAGTTCATCCTCCTCGAACCGATTCTGCTCCTTGTCGTCCACGACCACAGTATTGTGATACTTAGTGCTTCTGAACAAGTTTCTCATCTCCTTATCTGCGGTATAGATATATGCACCGGGGTCAACAATAAAACTTTTGTCACCAGCAAAAAGTTCAAAGCTCAATCTGGAGTTATGCTTATGCCCCGAAGGCGCAGTTGGATCTGCGGGGACGCAATCTACAACCATATATAAATCGGCATGACGCATGATATAAAAACCACCCTGAGGGAATGCTTTGCTTTTCAATTGTTGCATCGTCATTTTAGCATCTGCTTTACAAAGTCCATAAATTCACGGATGCCCGTAGCGGGGTCATCACTTATATCACTCTCTTGAACTTTACCTAAATCTACCACTACATTTTCTCCATTGCTTTTAATAAGTCATCTCTCTTAGATTCCAAATAATCAAGCTCCATGAAATCATCCATCATCTCTTCTTCGGTAATTGCTCCCCTTTTCAACTTCTCGTCTAATTCAAAGATAGATTTTATCCCATGTTTAGTGCCAATTTTGTAAATTTCTGCCTCTATATTCCTTAATTCCCTCTCAAGGAAGGTTCTAAGGCTTTCTCTTTGTAGTCCTTCTTGATTCATATTAAGAACCTTTGCCACTTCTTCGAATATTTGCATAAATTTCACCTTCATATTCCTTCATATAATAATCAATACTCCCCTTATATATACTTAACCCTCCCTCACCCAATAGCCAGAACGCTTCTTCGTGAAACTCACCTGCCGTTTCCTTAAAATCGCCTCTTTTAAACATAACCGCACCAACAGAAAGCAAATACCTGTGGTCTAACCGGTTCCGATTACCGTAATTGCTGAGTATATGAAGCCTGCCATCATCATTATCGCCAAGCTGAGGCGCAGTGCCATCTGGCTTTGTATAATACATTACAAACTCGATCATCTTCTCTAAACGAGTCATATACCACTGTGGGGAGGTTAGACCGTTCTTAATGCAAATAAGCGTAGTAGAAAGAAAAAGTTCTGTTACCAACCGGTGATAACTAATCGAGCCTTCACAATTCACACCATCGGGATATACCTGGACCTTCATCTCCTCTTTTAATGCACTCAATCCTTTTTCAAGCCATTTTTGCCCTTCTTTGGTCTCGTGAAATAAGATTCCAAGATATACTAAACTTGCGATGTCCGAGAGATAATGATTGCCTCGTATCTGTCCAAATTCTAAATTATTTATTATGTGCCGGCCGTGCAGGAATAAACTTTTAAAGAATTTTAGTTTGAATTCGTTTGTTAAACTTGGAGAATCGCAAAAAAAGTGATAACCCCAAAGCCAGTTCACAGCACGAATTGCAACATCCATTGTGCAAGCCCAATTCACGCCGAGTTCTACCGGATTCGCATCTATCCAATCACTTATTTGGTTTACAAATTCCCGTGCATACTTCTCACCGTCAATTTTGCTTTTTTCATTTTGCATTTTGCTTTCTTTAATGTACCAGTACGCTTTGCCAAGTGTTACAAAGTGCTGGCATCTGCTCAATTCCCATGGGATTTTTACATCGGAGTCATCATCTAAAGTAACGTGCTTTCTCGTGCCAAGGTAATATGTCCTGGGATTCCATCTGAATCCACTTTTGAAGTCTAAGTGCCAGTCTATTTCTTCTCCTAATTTAACTTTCCCTGAGCCGAGCAAATCGAAAATGTGATTGCAAATTTCGTCTGCATCGTTTATTGTTTGTTCTATTGATTCTGGATATTCATTTCTTATTGTTTCAACGATTTTATCTTTGTCGTTGGGATTAAAGAAAAATGGGGATCTTCTATTTAAAATTTCATCTATCGTCTTGTATCCCGTTGCCTTTAAAAAATTGTTATCCGACAATTTTATTGGATGAAATTTAAGGGTATATCTTCGTATCCTTCTTTTTGTAAATTTTATAGCACACACCATCAAAACTTTTGGTGGCATACTCCTCGCCGTGTTCATCTTTTTGACTATATCTTTCATCTTCTATTCGTTATCAGTTGCTTTATTTTCATTAAAATTCCACTTTTGAGTTCTTGCAATTCTTGTATCTCTTCTTTTTGTGGCTCTCGTAATAATAATAGCATCACCGTGTACACCACTACCCCCACCAATATCCC
>WSZT01000221.1 GCA_013139985.1 Candidatus Methanophagales archaeon
ATTAGCAAGTGGTGAACTGATCAGAGAACACCCTGAGCTTCTTGAGCAGATAATCCGAATACACATAAACGCAACAGAGTATAATATCGAGCATATAGATGAAGCCGCAGAGATATTTGCTGGGAAAATAGGGTGGGACGTGGAGAAGGTAAAGAAGTCATTCAATAGAACAGACATGAAGTGGATTCATAATCCTCATATTGAGATTTCTTCCACGCTTGAATATGCAAAAGTGGACTACGAAATGGGATACACGGACAAACTGCTAACACAAGATGACCTTTTTGACACCAGCTTTTATGACCGGAGTAAGGCGATTGCACCGACTCCTGCACTCTCACCTGAAGTAACTCCTGCAATTACTCCGTCGCCAACCCCACCAACACCGGGATTTACAGTGATTCTAACAGTCGTTTCTCTGTTAGTGGCATTTTTATTTCTCCTCTTTTATTTTATTTGGAAAAATCAAATGAACGAGAATAAGATATTGCACTTCGTAGAAAGAAGAGGGGTAATAGAACTAATTGGGATTTGCGTAGTCATTATTATCTGGCAGTTAGTAGCGAGTTTTATTGTGAAGGAGACCTATCTGCTGCCAAGTCCTTATGAAGTTTTCCTTGCTTTTTATAAGGTTCGAGAACTAATACCGGTGGATATTTATGTTAGTCTCTTACATTTCGGTATAGGTTTAGGTGCGGGGGCAGTTGTGGGAATAACATTAGGTGCCTTAATGGGCTGGTTCAAAATGGTGTATAGAGCGATAGACCCAATAATGGAGATATTACGAGCGATACCACCTATCGCATGGATACCGTTTGCTATTATATGGTTAAAACTCACTTACTACTCTGCTGGTTTTGTTGTGTTCATGGGAGCAGTTTTCCCCATAATGTTAAATACTTATACAGGTTTTAGAGGAGTGGATAAGATATATATAGATGCAGCTAAGGTTTTAGGTTGTAAAAAGGGAACGGACATGATAAAATCTGTGCTTCTTCCATATTCTCTCCCCTATATCGCTGCTGGAATACGCATAGGGATGGGGGTAGGCTGGATGTGTGTAGTAGCGGCAGAGATGTTTGGAGCGAGCAAAGAAGGTTTAGGATTCAGATTGTGGTCGGAATTTTATGACTTGCACATGATGGATAAGCTTGTTGCGTATATGATAATAATAGGACTAATAGCATTACTCTTGGATCGTGTATTTATGTATTTTGTAAGAAGAAGTCGCTTTAGTGGAGAATCTTAAGGGGATAATAGGAGTATAGAAAAAAAGGAAAGAGATGAAAGTAGAGCTAGAATCGGTAACAAAGGTTTTCGGAACTGGGAAGAGAGAAGAGAGCGTGGTTGCGTTAGAGGACGTTAGTTTTTCAGTGAAGGAGAAGGAATTTGTTTGCATCCTGGGACCGAGTGGCTGTGGCAAGACAACTTTGATCAGAATAATAGCAGGTTTGGAGAAGCAGACAAAGGGTAGTGTATTATTAGACGGGAAACCGATAACCGAACCAGGGCGGGATAGGTGTATGGTATTTCAGGAATTCGCTTTATTCCCGTGGAGAACCGCCCTTGGTAATGTAACTTTTGGCTTGGAAAAAATGAAAATCCCAAAGGAAGAGCGGCAAGAAATCGCTCTGCGGTATATAGATATGCTGGGGTTAAAAGGTTTTGAGAACCGGTATCCGCATGAGCTATCCGGGGGTATGAAGCAGCGAGTGGGGATTGCAAGAGCGTTGGCTATCGACCCTATAATCTTACTTATGGATGAACCTTTTGGAGCGCTAGATGCACAGTCGCGGATGTTATTTCAATCAGAACTCCTGATGATATGGGAAAATACAGAAAAAACCGTATTGTTTGTAACGCATAGCGTAGATGAGGCAGTTTTTCTCGCAGACCGGATATTTGTAATGACTGCAAGACCCGGGAAGATAAAAGAGATAGTAAAAGTGCCCCTTAAGCGTGAAAGAAAGAGGACGAGCCCTGAATTTAGCGCGATAAAGTCAGAAATATTGGCGATGTTAGAGGTAAAAGTAAAGAAGACAATGGAAATGGAATAGGGATATAGGTATCTATTTTTCACGTCATGATGTTCCCACTTTCCTTCCCTTGTCACAAAACGCCCCACCCCCTTATCCACAAATTCGGCATACTCTCTACTTCTTCCTTCTTCCGTTTCGAGTGAGTCCCTTCTCTGTCTGCTTCGCATCTCTATATATCTGCAATTAGCCCCTTCCCTAACTTACCTCATAATTCTGAATTTAAAATCTGTCTTTTGCGTATTCACAGTTATTCATTCATTGAATTGTAAACCTTTATAGTGGGCATTTTCTCGGAATCGGACAGTTTGAGATATGTTTGAAAATAACAATCTGCACATACATGCAACTTTCTCTGTTCTCTGCGAACTCAGCGGTCTCGGCGGTAAAAGGAATGTAACATTGTCACGTTAAAAATCCACAGATGCTTGTGCAGATACGCCTCTTCTAACAGCCATTTACCACCACTTCACTTCTCCTCTACCACCCCAATCCGCCATTCGGCTTTACCAATGATCCCTTGCAGAGTTTGCAGCTCTTTCGTAGTGAGTTCCGCTCTGCCGAAGACTCTTCGGAGCATGAGCAAAGTCTTCGCCTTCTTGTGCTCGCGGTAGCCGATCTCATCCAGAAAGGTTTTCAGTTGCATGTATAATCGCTCCCTATCCTCCACACGCGCTAATTCCAACGTTCCTGAAGTTACGTCGCTCAAATTATAAAGTATAACCGCAACGGCATGCGAGAGATTCATCACTGGATACTCATGGCTTGTTGGTATGTTCACAACGAGATCACAAAGCTTCAACTCGTCATTTAACAAGCCTACATCTTCCCTACCAAATAAAATGGATAAGATGCCTCTTTTACCTGCAACCTTATCTTTTAGTTCCAGAGGCGAAAAGAACGGCATTCGTAGGTGTTTACTCGTAGAAGTACCCAGCTTAGCTGTTGTGCCCACGACAATAGCAGAATTCGCAATTGCAACCGGTAACGAATCAACGATTTTGCAGCTCTTAAGCACATCGTAAGCGTGAGCGGCAACCGAAAAAGCTTTTATACCTATATCTGGCGGGTTGACTAGATACAAATCGGAGAAGCCGAAATTCTTCGCCACTCGCGCTACTGCACCCACATTCTCTTCACTTTTCGGTTCCACAAGTATTATTCTAACTTCCATAATCCTCGGTTATTTCTACTGTCCTTCTCTTCTTCACCCTTTTTGCCATTGTACTGATCTATGTAATTGCGCCATAAATATATTGTGGTATAAATTCTAAGCACTAAATAGGTGTGAGTATGCGAGAAGAGGCGGAGCGTGTAGCCCTTAAAATCGGCTATCTTGGAACTAACTATCATGGCTTTCAAATTCAGCCACAGGCAGAATTGCAGACCATAGAGGGTGAACTATTCAAAGCGTTAAAGAGATTAGGTATCCTAGAAGACCGGAAAACGGCGAATTATTCCTACGCTGGTAGGACCGATAAAGGTGTGCATGCTCTTGCACAGGTTGTTTCCTTTGACACTCTGAACTTGAAGGTGACACCGCGAATGATAAACAGCATGCTTCCGAGCGATATATGGGCTTTAGCAATCGCAAAGCCACATGCCGGATTTAACGCACGTAAGGAGGCTATACGTCGTGAATACCGGTATTTCCTGTTATTACAAACCGAGTTGGACATATCACGCATGCAAGATGCATCTGAGCTGCTTATTGGAGCACATGATTTCTCTAACTTCTCGCAACGAGATGGCCTGGAAGGTAAGAGTCTCATAAAGGCGATAAAACAGGTAGATATAGTGCAAGTCGATCCGTTTATCATCATAGACATAGCGGCAAGCGGCTTCCTACGTAAGATGGTACGGGAAATCGTGTCCGCATTGAGTATGGTTGGCAGCGGCAAGAGGGCTAAAAGCTGGATCCAGGACCTATTGGACCTGAAGATAAAGGAGCAGATAGAACCTGCACCGGCTTTTGGGCTCGTTCTAAAAGACGTTTCCTATCACGAGCTCGAATTTGTAGTAGATGAATATGCGAAGCGGCGAATAACAGCGAGATTAAAGAAGGATCTGCTTATTCACGCTACTATGGCTGCGGTGCTAAGAGATATAATAGATATTTAAATAGGGACACTTTAAATTAGTTCTCATATAAGATAAGATGGTAAATAAAGACACGGCGATACCGCAAGGGAGAGTGCAGATAAAAAAAGTAGCAGATAATATGATTATGGTTTTTGCTTTTATTGTCATGTTTGCTTCTTTAGCATATCGTGAGGAGGTAGGTACCGCTCTGGACGTGGTTTTAGGTCCGTTCGCGGATTTCGTTGGTGAGTTTTTGATCATTATCCTTATCTTATCGGTAATTACCGGCATTTACACCTCGGTAGTGCAGAAATACACAATGAACTGGGAGCTAATGGCAAAGTCGAAGGAGTATCAGAAGCAGATACGAGATCTTCAAAAAGAGTACATGGAGGCGAAAAAGGAGAACAACCAGCATAAAATGAAGAAAATCGAGAAGAAGCGGACCGAAGTGATGAGGAAGCAAACGCAATTTTCCGGTGAGATGTTCAAGCAGCAAATGAAGCCTATGGCGTATATTATGATTATTACTATACCCATTTTTATGTGGATATGGATGTATGTGGGGAATCACCCGGACATGGTGGTGACTTTTCCCTTATTTGGTGTGACTGAGCTCTCTAGCGCATTTGTATTCAGCCTGCCTTTCTGGGTGCTCTGGTATATGATGTGCTCGATACCAATAACGCAGGTGGTAAGAAAGGTGCTGGGCATAAGGAGCGGGATGTAGCGTATTTAGTTAGTTATTATCTGCACAAAAATCAAAGTTCAATAATATGAAGAGGGCGTAAAGGTGACTTGAAATAAATGAAAGAGAAAGTTGAAGAGATTATGACACGAGATGTGATTACGGCGACGGAGAACGATACGGTGTTAAATGTTGTGAATGTATTAAGAGCGAATAGTATAGCAGGTGTGCCGGTGGTCAATGACCGAGAAGAGATAGTTGGGGTAGTTAGTGTGTCAGACATTTTAAAGTTATTAGACGATTTTCACTGGTACACGCCTTTCTTTTCTGCTATGGATATTTTACATTTGCATAGCGACGAGTTAGAAGATGTGAAGCGAGATATAGAAGAAGTGAGCGAGATGAAAGTGAAGGACGCGATGTCAAAGAATCCCAAGACTATAGCGCCGGATACGTTAATTGATGATGCCGCGCAGATTATGTACTCTACAGGGTTCAATAGATTGCCGGTTTTGGATGAGAAGGGCAAATTAGTCGGAATCGTTGCCAGAGCGGATATAATCACATCACTTTGTGATCTATAAGGAACGGTGAGCAAATGCAAGCAGAAACAATTGTTAAAGTTAGAGAACTTATGACTACCGATGTTATAGCATTCAAGCCCAGTGATAAAGTCCATCAGGTGGTCGAGACGTTTAGATCAAGTCGGATTAGTGGTGCACCGGTGATTGATGATCAGAGAAAGGTTATTGGCGTGATTAGTGAAGCGGACATCATGAAATTGACTGCAACAGTCCCATTTCCCGATATAGATCCGCTTAATCCTTTCCCGATCTTCTCTCTGACTGCATACAGGAAGAAGGTAGAGAAAATCCCAGATGAAATCGAGACACTATTCGAAGGATCTGTAAAGGACGTGATGACAAAAGACCCTGTAACGATTTCACAGGATGACTCTGTTTTAGATGCTGCCCGGCTAATGCATAAAGGCGATTTTAATCGAATTCCCGTGGTAGATGACGAAAGGAAATTGGTGGGGCTAATAGCAAGAGCGGATATTATCGGCCTCTTTGTACAATGAGCAAACAATGCAAAGTGCAAAGTGCAAAAGTCAAAGTGTTTTATATTCCATATAAGAATAGATGCCGTCAGTAAGGACATGAATAGGAAAGCTATATCAAAAGCGAAGAGGATCGTGATAAAGATAGGAACCAGTAATCTCACGGATAAGAGTTACCGGCTTGAGCCACGGAAAGTGGAAAAGCTTGCTAAAGAGATTTCCGAATTGAAAAGACAAGATAAAGAAGTCATTGTAGTGACGTCTGGCGCTATCGGTGCGGGTATCGGTAAGCTCGACCTGAAGCAAAGACCCCGTGACGTAAAGGTATTACAGGCTACTGCTGCCGTTGGTCAAAGCGTCCTGATGAGCACCTATGACCGCTCTTTCGCTCGATTTGGGCAGACCATCGCCCAGGTTTTGTTGACATACGGTGACTTCGTCAACAGACAGCGGTACCTCAACATTAGAAATACATTGATTACATTGCTTAAGTCTGACGTAATCCCAATAATCAATGAGAACGACACCGTAGCTGTGGACGAGCTGAAATTTGGTGATAACGACACTTTATCCGCATTGGTGGCAAGCAACCTCGGTGCGGATTTACTTATTTTACTCTCTGACATAGACGGCTTGTTCACATATAACCCTAAACGGAGTGCGAAAGCGGAATTCATCCCCATTGTGGATGAGATAACAGATGAGATCGAACGTATTGCGGAAACAGGCGGTAAAACGAGTGTCGGCGGTATGAAGACGAAGATACAAGCCGCTAAGGTAACCATGAAAGCAGGTATCCCTATGGTCATCGCAAACGGTGGTAAAGAGAACATACTCATGCAGATTATAGGAGGTGCACCTGTTGGTACTTTATTCAGCCCCAAACAGGAGCGGATGAACGATAGAGAGCATTGGATTCTCTTCTCGGCATCGCCAAAGGGCAAAATCAAAGTGGATGCAGGTGCTAAGACCGCATTGGTCAAACAAGGCGGTAGCTTGCTACCTTCTGGGATCGTCGGTGTTGAAAATGAGTTCATCTGTGGCGATCCAGTAAGCATTGTTGACGCCAAAGGTTTGGAATTCGCCCGGGGCATCACAAACTACTCAAGCAGTGATATAGAAAAGATAAAAGGCGCTCAATCGAGCGCAATCGAGCAGCTTTTGGGTCGCAAAGAATACGATGCTGTGGTTTATAGAAGTAATCTTGTGTTAGTGTAAAATCAGAAAAACCGAAAAGCTTTTATATCAGAAAAAACCGAAAAGCTTTTATATATGCTATTATAAGTGTATGGCGTAGGTGCATATGGGTGCGTGCCACAAACCTTAAAAAATGCAGGTATAGGAGAGATATAGATGAGAATAAGTTTAGATCCGGTTAGAAAAAAGGAAGTTTCAATGGTTGTGGCGATACTTTTTATACTCGTCTTCGTTTTACCGGTGATAAGCACACATGGAGAAGCTGCTTCCCCCACATTCTCCGCTACTAGATCTATTAGTCCAGATGATATAGCACCTGGTTCTACGTTTAATGTCCGGGTTATACTGAATCAGAATCTAAATCAAAATGAGACTGATTTTGAATTGGATGAAGTGATTCCAACTGACTGGACTGTTGTTAGTGCCGACAGTGCAGGAGCGATATTTGATGCTTCTGATTTAAAATGGACCTGGAAATCTGTAAGTGCTGGAGAAACTAAAACGGTCTCCTACGATGTGGCAGTACCTTCTAATTCTACTGAAAAAGGTTATCCGATCTCAGGTGTAATTACTGCTTCTAACGCAACAGCTACAGACGTTGGAGGAGTACTCACCGTAACTGTCAAAACGCCAAGTCCTAAGATCTCCAGTGTGGGAATATTTCTGGCGATGCTTGCGGTTATACTTGCCTTTTTTCTAACGCTTATATTCGGCTGGTTTGATGATCATAAGCTTGACAAGGGAGAGATGAGGCGAGCTCTCGCGGCGATGTTAGTCGTTGGTTTCACAGTTTTAGCGGTTTTAAGTATTATTTATGAGTTTGAGTTATCAATGATTGCCCTGGCGTATATTGAACTTACAGGCATCGTTGTTGGATTCTACTTTGGAGCAAAAACAGCAGCGGAGAAACGGGCTGAAGCTGCTGCTGAGATTACTATTGAAAATGTAAGATTCCCTTTTGAGAAAGTTGCTATTACCATAAGAAATGGTGGAGATTCTAAAATTACGGTGGATAGGATATATATAAACAAAAAGGCTTTCGATATTAAGAATGTTACAATTGGTCCTGAAAACTTCGTTGAGGTTCCGCAACCCTATGAATGGGATCCTAAAACCGAATATAAGATTAAAGTAGCAACTGCAACAGGACTTACCGCTGAAACAACGCTATTGTCGCCAGCAATTACTATTGATCAGGTGAAGTTTGATGAAAAGCAAGAGGAAATAAAACTTACTGTTAGGAGTGGGGAAAATACTGAGATAAAGGAGATCTGTGTAAACGGAGAGGCTGCTGAAATGAAAAATGATAAAAAAATTGATGTACTAAAACCTACTGAGAAAACAATAGTCCGTAAATGGGATCCTAAAACCGAATATACAATTAAAATTGCAACTATATCCGGACTTACCGATGAAATAACCGCAGTCGCCAAAAAAGATGCCACCATAACAAGTGAGTAAGGCAGAAGTGAGCGGAAATCCCAAATTGCTAACTCCTAAATCAGGTGTTAATCTCGTTAAATCACAGATTAAGAATAGGGCGATTACTTGTCCCTCCTCGTCTTAGAACGGTACGTGGAAGTTTTCCTTCGCAGCGTTCTTATCCTAGCTGGCAGTTGATCTGAGCAGGGTTCTTGGATTTTCCTACGTTATCCTGCGAGCTTAACACGTGGGTGTTACCATCCGCGCATTTCACAGTAGGAGTACCCCGAATCGTGAAGGTGGCCTTATCGGGAATCTGTGATGCAGCTTCTTCTCGACAGTTGTGCTTTTTTACCCTTGCCATACAAATACTATTTTAAACGAGAGCTTTAAAAGAGGGAAGCTGTGTAATCTGGCTTAGCGAACCAAATAAACAGAATACCGCGGTATATGGATAATACAGTACCAGAGATGGCCATTTCTGATGCGTCATCGCAGGATAAGAAAACGGTAGGTGTGGCGACGTTACTTGGGGATCCGAAAAGAGCCATTATCAAACTCGCAGTACCTATGATCGTGGCTATGTCACTGCAAACAATCTACAATCTCGTGGATGCCATTTGGGTTTCTGGTCTTGGTGCAAACGCGCTCGCAGCAATTGGTTTCGTCTTCCCCTTCTTCTTTCTGGCTATTGGACTGTCAAAT
>WSZT01000091.1 GCA_013139985.1 Candidatus Methanophagales archaeon
CTTACAAGCATTTCAAACGCAGATATTGCCGCTACCGGATAACCAGGGAGAACAAATACCGGCTTATCTTTGATGATCCCGAAACCGGTTGGCTCGCCCGGTCGAATAGCCACACCATGAAACTTGATCACACCTAAATCCGATACCGCATCAGCTAAAAAATCGCGTTTGCCTACTGAGCTCCCACCTGTTGTTAGTAACCCGTCACAATCGTCTAACCCTGCGCTTATTGCGGTCTTTATCGATTCGTAATCATCGCTCACTATACCTATTCTACGCGGGTCCGCGATTTTTTTTGTCAATGCCGTAAGCACATAACTATTCACATCTGCAATCCCACTTCCACCTGCAACTGAAGGGTCCAAAAGCTCATCACCTGTGGATATTATCCCAAGCTTTGCTCTTTTATAGACTCGCACCGTACTTTTAAAAATGGATGCAAGCATACCGAGGTCATGAGCTCTTAACACGCGCCCTTCTTTCAGCACCACATCCCCTTTCTTCACATCTTCGCCTATAAAAGAGACATTTTTACCCGGTGTGACTGGTCGAAAGAGTTCTAAATCGCTACCTCGTTCTTTTGTATACTCGAGCATAACGACTGCGTTACTGCCTTTTGGTATAGGCATCCCGGTCTGTATAGGGAAGCCCTCGCCAGCCCCTATTTCTACACGCTTATTCCGTATCCGTAAACGCACTGCTTTAGTTGGCGATGCGCCAAAAGAGTCTTCGCCTCTTATCGCATAACCGTCCATTGCAGCTCTATCAAAAGGTGGGCTATCTACTGGCGAGTGAACGTCCTCTGCTAAAACTCGGTTCAAAGCATCGTCAAATCCAAGTTCTTCCTGCCCTGTCCGCTTTGCATACGCTAAAACAGTCCTTAATGCTTCATCCACCGAAATGAGCGTACGAAAAAGTTTCATGATTCTTCCAACCTACTCTTACCCCTCAAATACACCGTTACTATTCCTGCTTTTGTTAATTTCCGCTTTAAGGGCTCATCAATTGTAAGGACCGCAGCGTTCCTCTTTACTGCTACCTCTAGAATCAGTTCGTCGGTATTCATTTCGCCCACATCCGCCTCATTTAGCGTTACCTTGCATCTACCCGGTATTTGTTCTTGCTCAGATGCATTATGCTGCAGATAGCGAAGCAGTAAAGAATAGCCAACATTTGCTGCTCGCTTATCTTTGCCTTTTAATTCCCGTCTTAATCTATCTAATTCGTTCATCACCGCCTTCAGCACGATTATATGCCGATAGCCCAGCCGCTCCAGCTCTTCAAATATATCAACGCCAAATTCGCCTGGTATAAATAGCGCATTCGTATCCACCAACACTTCCTTTATCAACACGTTCTTCTTTATTTTTTGTATTTTTGTATGTATGTATGGGGCTGCGGAGATTTGAACTCCGGTCACCAGCTCCCCGAGCTGGGAGGATAACCTGGCTACCCTACAGCCCCTCTCTTCTATTTTTTATTGTATAATAAATATGTAAAACATATTATTTCTTTGAAGTGTAAAGCTTTTAAAAAAATTATTTATAAAATGGACAACGAGGACAGAGAACGGCTAAAGGAAGTAAGAGGCGTTAGAATAGCTGCGAATATGAGTGTAGACGGACTTGTAAGAGAGCTAAGAGATTGTGCCTTCGGTGCTGGTAGACTGGCAGAAGCAGTAGACATATATGAGGACATGCTGAAAGAGAATACAACAAAATTTTTGGGCATTGCCGGTGCTATGGTCCCTGCGGGGATGCGGAATGTGATAGCCGATATGATACGGGAGGGATACGTGGACGTGGTGGTAACGACAGGAGCAAATCTAGTGCACGACATCATAGAAGCTCTTGGCGAACATCATTATAAGATAGTTGAGGATGTGGACATCGCGGTAGATGATGTATGGCTGAGAGAGCATGGTAGGGATAGGATATATGATGTGATTGTGCATGACGATGCATTTGCAAGGTTAGAGGATTTTTTAAGGGGCGTGTTCGATAAGCTTGCTCGAAAAGCTGAGAATAAACGTTATAGTATAACGGAACTGCTAAAAGAGATAGGAGAAAATATCACGGACAACGATTCTATTCTGCGGTGTGCCGTTGCGAGAGGAGTACCGGTCTTTTGTCCTGCAATTGCAGACTCTATGATCGGACTCCATGCGTGGATATATAAACAGATGCGTCCCTTGAAAGTAGATGTATTCGATGACATGAAGGAATTGATAAGTCTCTTCTGCGATGCAGAGCGCACAGGTGCGATAATACTCGGTGGTGGTGTGCCAAAGAACTTCATATTCCAATCCGCATTGGTAGCACCAGCACGGGAAGATGGTCGAGAAGGTTTCGACTACGCGATACAGATAAGCACTAATACGCCAGAGGATGGTAGCTTGAGTGGTGCGACCTTAGAGGAAGCGAAATCATGGGGTAAGGTCGGTAGTAACGCGAAAGCAGTTACGGTTTATTGCGATGCCACCATTGCATTGCCGATTATCATGGCCGCTGTACACGAGCGGGTAGACCGCAAATGAGCACAAAAATTATTTAACATAAATTTAAATTCATGAATAATTTATATCACTATGTGCGAAAGTGTGAAGGTGCCAGGGTGGCAGAGTGGACAAATGCGGTGGCCTCGAGAGTCACTGTCCCTTTTGGGACGCTCAGGTTCAAATCCTGACCCTGGCGTAAGGTTCGTTTTGGCACTTTATTTTAGCCGCACATAATTAAGATAGTAGTATCGCCAATATAAGTAGCGTTACGCATCTTGCGAGCTCGTTTGAAGCACCCATGACATCACCACTTACCGCACCGAATTTCTTCTTCGCTATCCAAACGACAAAGAATGCGACTACAATGCCGGTAAAGACGATAAAGAAACGAAAAGGATCTGTAAAAATAGTACAAATTAAAGCAATGAACGCGGAAGAAAGAAGAGCAACTACGTATCCTGACCAGGTAGAAGAGCGTATAAACAAAGTGCCCATCCCATCCACTCCTTCAAATCTTTTGCCTACTATCATACAGGTATTCATGCTTAACTTCGCTGAAACCTCTGCTATTATGAATACCGAAGCAAAGGTGTAAAATGCGCAGAAATCACAGTTGAATGTAGTCGCGCATACTGTCTCAATAGCAAATAAACTCACGAGCAGCACAAAGATAACAGCGAATAAACCCGCTATCCCTATCTTCACGTCTTTCATCGCTTTTCG
>WSZT01000056.1 GCA_013139985.1 Candidatus Methanophagales archaeon
GCGGAACGTTTAGTCTCCAGTTGTCATCGCCGATTTATTGCAGATGTGCTCAAACTGCATGGCCTCACCGTGATTCACATAATAGATCAGGGTCAGTGTTCTGAGCACAAAGGCAGAAAGCGGAACAAAAGGTTGGATGAGTTTTGATATAATATGCTCAGCCGGGGATTTGAACCCCGGTCGTGGGCTCGAGAGGCGTTAGAAAAGCGTATAGACTATTCTAAGGACAGGAAAAATTTTATCATATGGATGAAAGAGAGGTGTTCAATCGGACATACAGAGGATATGGTTAAATACCTTGACAGGTATTTAACAACAAAGGTTTCAAATCCCCGGCAACTGTTTGAGCTAATTGGAACCGCGGAGAAAGGCAAAAGGCATTTCTACATGGCAATTAGGGATTTGCTGAAATACTATGAGATATTCAGTTTGATGGATGAGGCAAGTTTAATTAAATACAGAAAGGTCGTTAAAATCCCTAAAACTAATATAGATAACTACATACCAGAGGATGAAAAAATCATGGAAAGCGCTTTTCGCAGTCTTCAACTACTTTACTCAACTTGGCTAACTGTTTTTCTCCAAATTCTATCACGTCCATGCCTTTAGAGTATACTTTTAGCTCACATGACACTTCTTTCAAAGGGTATTCGTAAGTCTCCCCACCTTGGATTTCAAGAGTTACCTTGTTATCTTCCTTGTTAAGTTTAAGAGTAATCAAATTTTTTCCATCTGTAACCTTTATAGTTTTGTTGTCATTAGCTTTTTCAATTGTTGCTTTTCTTATCCAATTTATCTTTAGATCCTTTTTTAAAAAATTTCTAAGACTCTTGCCATCGTTTTCGGGAATATCATTCCAGCTAAATAAATACTCTTTGCACTCCGGAAAGAAACGCCTAACAGTTCTTGGACTGCTTTGTGCAGATGGTTTAGATTCAGCTTCCTTGACTTGCTCAGTCTCCGGTGTGCCCTTTTCGACTGTGAGACCTATGCTAGACGTCTTTGTACGAGTCACTCCGGTCTCTATAGTCTCTATATGTATAGCCTCATCTCTTGCTTTGATAAGATACTTTAGTTCTGGATCGGCTATCATTTTTAGCTGTTTCTGAGAATACCATTCGTCAAAATCTTTTCGGTCTTTCTTACTTTTGCCAGTTTTGTATTGCTTTTGCATATATAATGTGATAGTTCGAGCAGCGGCCAAGAAGGCGCTATGATTGTAGTAAAAGACATTATCATCCTCAAGTGTTTGCTTCATCTTAGAGAGAAAATATTCTGCCTCCTGAACTTTGTGTCTAGTGTCATGTCAACTTTCAAGTGTCGGATAAAGGCGAGATAATTTTATCCTGGCATCCTCGGAAGTGAATTGCCAATTAACTTTCGCATTTTTATTATTTCTGAATTCCTGCCATGCCAACACCTCTTTCCTGACAACCGCACTGTCACCGATTCTTCTGTTTAAACACTGCCCCGTGAGTACGTTTAACTCAATTTCCGCCATATTCAACCAGCTCCCATGCTTTGGGGTGTACACAAGCTCGAATCTGTCTAATATACTCTTTGCCTTATCCGGCGGAAACATTTCATAGAGCGATCCTGGGACGTGTGTGTTCAGATTGTCCATTACCAGCGTTATTTTTTCTGCTTTTTTGTGTTGATCTGCGAACTCTTCAAGAAAACAAGCCCAGTCCCGCTTGGTTTTTCTCTCGGTGATCTTAACCATGCGCGTTCCTGCCAATGGCTCACAAGCGAGAAAAATATTGCACATGCCACAACGCCTGTATTCATAATCATACTTGGCCGACTGCCCGGGCGAAGCAGAAATAGGAGTTCTGGTCTCCGCAATCAGCTGCTTTGGGGATTCGTCCATGCATATAACAGGATATTGTGGATCATACGGACGCTTGTAAACATCCAATACCATTTCCATATTCGCAACAAAGTTGCCGTTTTGCTCCGGTGGAATTACCCATCCTTTTCGTTGCCAAGGCTTAATTTCGTTTTTTTTAGAACCTGGCGTACCGCTTCATGGGAGATGCTGTCAATATAACCAAGCTCGACAACCTTGTCGGCTAACAACCTCAGAGACCATCTCGCAAAGCCTTCGGGTGGTTCACTGCAACTCAATGCAACCAAATGGGCTTCAAAATCACCGTCAGCTTTTTTAGCGTAGATTCGGCTTCCTTTTCTCCCATTAAGGGCAATTTCGATACCTTCCTCGACAAATCGCTTCTTCACGCGGTCAATCTTTCTCATACTTATGTTCAGAGCGGAGGACATTACTTCATTGGTCGAACGTTTCACCTGATACTCTCCCTCATCGCACCCGAGTAGAATCAGAGCGTTGAGGATTTTCTGTGATTTATGTTTGCCTTTGGAAGTAAGTGCACTAAGAGTTTCGCGCTCATCTTTGGCAAGTGTCACGATATATTTTTTCATATTCAATCATCCCTGATTTATTATGAAAAACATAGGCTATATTTCTTGCGACATTATAACCTTGACATGACACTAGTAGGATTCTCTATTTTCATTAATTGTATACAAAGTCTATGTCAAATATAAATCTTTTTGCCAAGACAAATTTCAGAGGAGAGGGAAAAACCTTTGGAATTAAAAAAGAAGACAGACGGCTACACAGGTATATCATTGGCAAGACAGGGATGGGAAAGACCTCCCTGATTTTGAATATTTTGGAAAGAGTAGAGCCTGATAAAAGACATCTTGTAGTTTCTGGATTAATCTCTGTTTTTAGGAAGCTCTATGCTGAATACTGGCAGCATAGACAGGAGCATATTTTGAGAAATACAATCCTTGCTCTTCTTGATTATCCTGGAAATAAAACATTGCTTGGCATATACAGGATGCTTTCTGATTGGAGATATATGAAGAAAGTAATTGAAAAAATAAATGACCCAATAGTCAGGTCATTTTTTAAAAATGAATTTTCAAAATATCTGTATCAGTTCAAAGGGGAAGCATTAGCCCCTATACAGAATAAGCTTGGAGCGTTTCTATCCACTCCTCTAATACGCAGTATTGTTGGTCAAGCTATTAAGACCAAAAACTTTGGAAAATGATTGGGATGCATACCGTGAGGAATATGAAAAATTGGAAAGTAATCTTTTCGAACCAACAGTTAATAAAATCTCAGAAATGCTGGATAATTACGCAATGAAAAATGAGTTGGAAATAAATCGCCGATTACGTCTGGAACAGTCTATAAATATTTTGATTAAAGAGGCTAGAACAAAAACTAATTTGGAAGCAAAAGAGACTCGTGCTAAACTCAAAGAAGTACAGGGTAATCTCTTAAAATTAACCCGTGAGGTTATGGCTGATACGGATGATACAGTTAAAGATGTGTTAAGTGAAATTGCGCGTATGGATATCTCTGAAATAGAAGACACCGAATTAGTATCTAAAAGATCAGAATTGGAAGCACAAATAATTTCAGAAGCCGAACGTAATGAAGAGGTACTAGAAAGTATAAGGTTACAGCTGGAAAATATTATATGGATAAAAGACAAAACAGGAGAAATCATTACTTCAACAGACATTAACGAAGCTTTGGAAGAGGAACTTTTCGATTTAAAGGAACGAGCCAATCTGGATCTCGAACTCAGTCAGTTAGGGATGGCAATAGGGGTCATTCATCATGAATTCAGTGGAACTGTCAAATCTATTCGACAAAATATAAGCAGGCTCAAAGCCTGGGCGGATGTTAATGAAGATTTGTTAGAATTGTACCGGAATATTCGAACTAACTTTGAACACCTCGACGGATATCTAACATTATTCACTCCGTTGAATAGGAGATTATACAGAAACGAAGTGGAAATCACAGGAAATGGCATCAAAAAGTTCCTTGATGATATTTTTAAAATGCGTTTGGAGAGGTATAATATTAATCTTAAACCAACTCTCAATTTCAAAAAGAAAACCCTTTTAGGTTATCCATCGACATTTTATCCTGTCTTTGTGAATGTGGTCGATAATGCCATTTTTTGGCTCAATGATAAGCCAGGTGATAGGGAAATTATCCTGGATGCTGATGAAAACGGATTCTCTATATCCGATAATGGCCCGAAAATCCCCAAAAAAGATTGGGAATCATTTTCGAGCTAGGATATATGACGAAACCAAACGGAAAAGGAATGGGATTGTACATATCTCGTGAAGTTTTATCAAAGATCTGATATAGAATTTTTGTTACCGAACATCCATACGGAGAGGGTATCACATTTCGCATAGAACCTGAAAAAATGCAATCGGAGGAAACATGACAATGGAAGGAGGGGATTCAAACGATTTTATCCATTTATCAGAAGAAGTTGCTAAGAAATTTCTTCATACTATTGTAGTCGTTGATGACGAAGCAACATTTGAGAAAAAAATCACTTCACCAAAAGTTATCAGAACCCCCGCACGTAGGGGAAAGGATAAGGATAATGGTTCTTCACCAGAGGATGACCATAAAAGAGGAACTCAACATAGTTTAAATGCAAAAGAAGTCATAGATAATTTCGCTTCAAAGGGTATTGTTTGTTCAATACTAAAACCAGAAATAGAGAGTGATTCAGATTTATTTAAATCCGTAGCAAAAAGAACGGATGTTTTTATTATTGACTGGGAAATAAACAATGATGATGGGGATACATCTGTACAAATAATTGATGACATTATAAAATCAGACAAGACACAAGAACCGCGGCTTCGATTATTAATAATTTATACGGGGGAAACTGATGTTGATAAAATTAGCAGTAAAATTCAAACTAAGTTAGAAGAATTATTCGGCGATAATTTTATAGTTACCGATAATGAGGCAACATTTACTCGAGGTTATTTAAGAATTGGAATATATCTAAAAAACGAACCAGTGCATCTACAATTTAGTTCTTATACATAATATTTGGACATTTTCTTATCCGCCTTCTCCCTCGTGAACTTCCAGTCAATCTTCTTTTTATGCTCATTCCTTCTCTTAGTCCATGCAGCCACTTCTCTGGTCAATGTCTCCAAGTCACCGATCCGTCTGCCAGTACATTCAATGTCCATCACATTGATCTCAATTTCGGCGGCATTGAGCCAACTTGCATGCTTTGGTGTGTAATAGAATTCAAGCTTGCCAAAAATCATTTCCGCCTCTTCCTTGCTGAAAATCTCATAAAATGCCTTTTCCTTGGGGGTATTGAGGTTATCAGTGACCAGCCGGACGACTTCGGCATCGGGATATTCTTCGTCAACGAGTATCTTCACGAACTGCGCAAAATCGGTCATGGTCCTTCTTTCCGTGACCTGCGTCACCCTTTTTCCTGCTTTGAATTCGAGCGCCACGAATATGTTTGCGGTGCCGTTCCGGACGTATTCATAATCGTATTTTTCAGGGCTTCCCGGCTTCATGGGGATGGGCACCCTCTTATCACCAAGAAGTTGCTTTGGTTTCTCATCAAAATTGACGAGAGGTCTTTTCGGGTCGTATTGTTCTTCATACAGATCAAGGACATCGTACATGCATGCTCTGAATATTGCATCAATCGTCTGGATGCACCACATCCTTCTCAGCCACGGCTTTGTTTTGCTTTTTTTAAAATAATCCGGATGCTCTCACGATTTATTGTTTCAAACCCTTCTTTCTTCTTCAGCTCTTCAGTGAGTAATGTAAGCGACCATCTCTTTCTGCCATCGGGCGATTTGGTGCATGCCTGCGCTATGATTTCTGCTTCATGCTTTTCGGTGTATTTCTTGGGCTGTCCGGGTCTTGGTTTCTCT
>WSZT01000121.1 GCA_013139985.1 Candidatus Methanophagales archaeon
TTATCTTCGTCTTCTTCTTGAGATTTGGATTCAAGAATATCCGCGGGTACGATTAGACCATTTATCATCATCAATTTGTCGAATGGCATATCCTTCTTATTCCGTTCAGTTGAGAATTCATCATTCCAGTATCTCATTTTGAACATGTCTCGAATGAATTTCGCTTTTTGGGATGTGGTACTTTTATTCGTTCCAAAATGATCACAAATATCATCATGGGTTGCATAAGGCTCAAAGCTTCGGTCAAATAGGAAATTAATCTGACCCAATGCATAAATGACACCAGCAGTTTTTCATTTATTCGTGTTTTATCGCTCATTTTGAAATTTTTGTTGCTACGACGTCGGCGATAATACCATACACTACGCCAAATCCAATAACGGTTAGTGCACTCATAGTGTCTCCCTCAAGCAAAGGGAATATGCCCATCATTAAACTTATAACTGCTCCAATTATCGCACCTCTCAGGACACAATTCAGCATTATCCTGTCGCCTATTCCAATCACAAGACCGATTAATACCCTATTGAACACAAAAAAGCCCGCATAACAACCCTATCGCCGTTGCGATTATAATTCTTTTTGCATTCATTTTGTTTACCGCCTTACGTTATTTAAGAAATTGAATTTGAATTTTAAGTTAGCCTTTTTCTAAAATCACTGCCCTGCTCAAAAATATTCTTGGCTTTTCAACAGGTTCTAAGCCGATTTCCTTAGCTTTCATTATAGATTCTTTAAACGCCCCTTTTGAAACGTGAAATAGTTTTGGTTCTACAATAAGAGCTTTCCCATTTGGTTTTAATATGGATTCTATTTCTTCAAAGAACTTTTTCTGGTCCGGAACTTCGTGCACCATATAAAAAGCTAAAACAAAATCAACATTTTCTGAAACTCCTATTTTATCTTCTTCGCATTTATGTAACGTAATCCTCTTTTCAATTTCTGTTCCTCGGATTTTATTTCTTAATTTTTGAAGCATTCCTTCCTGTAAGTCGGTAGCAATAACTAGACCAGAGTCTCCAACCATTATAGCCATTTCAACAGAGAAAAAGCCTGGACCACAACCTAAATCCAAAGCGGTCATCCCCTCTTTTACATAATTACCCAATATTTTTTGTGGATTCTGCAATAATCTTCTAACTCTATTATCGAGTCCACCTGCTCTTTTAATCGGGCATACTCGTTTGTTTTTATCAACCATCCTATACATTTAATATATATGAAATATAAATAACTTTCGGTATTTTGGAAGACCAGTACAAAAACTACTTATTCAAGTATAAAGAATACAACAGCTACTGTAATTGTGGTAAAAACGGTTTTTGATTTCATAGATAATGGTTGGTTTTTTATTTCATGTTTCTTCCATCTTTATTCCATCTTTATTCTATCTTTACGCACCTCTCCATTATTACAGTTCCGTCACGGCTAAATAGCCTACTGCATACTTTATCGCCTTCGGGATATATTTCCTTAGTTTTATACATTTTTCCTGTTCCATCGTACATGAATGTAACAACATACATAGCGTCTTTGCTACTGCATGTCTTCATCACCTTCTCACCATCTGGACGACTCATTTCCTTACAACACAAATTCATGGTTTTCCCATTAATTGTATGTTTTTCAATCCCAGTTATTTTTGATTTTTCAATTGGGAGGACAGTTCCTTCAGGACACCAGTCACTTGGTCCAACACTGGGTTCTCCAGCAGGTTCTTCGGCTGGTTGCTCAGTTGCATATTCTTTTTCTGAGTCCTCCACACATCCGCTTATCAATACAATTCCTACTATTAGCACCCCTAAGAGTGCCATTATCCCATATTTTTTTGTATTTGTTTTCATTTTCAATTTTTATAAATTGAATTTCCGGTCATATATCTTTATTGCTTACATGAGTATAGATTTCTGACGTCTTTGAACTTTTGTTCTTCTTATCGCAGCACTTAAATATCCATATGTACCGGTGGTTCATTCTCGCGCTTTTGGCTTCTATCCTTTGGGCTGTGGCAGTGATAGTGGACAAGTTCGTTCTGACGCACTATATCAAAGATGCTTTCTCCTACCAGATATTCATGACAATTCCGCTAATACCACCCGTTTTAGTCCTTTTTACTTTCGCTTCGTTCCACGATTATCTCGCGTTTTATCTCATTAGTCTCGTAATCGGGATGATTCTTGGATTGATGTTCGTGCTATACAACAAAGCGCTTCTGATAGAGGAGGTTTCGCGAGTAACACCTTTATTCTACTTGACTCCTCTTTTCGTACTCCTTTTCTCATCTTTATTCCTCGGCGAGCGCTTATCACAGAACGAGTATCTTGGCTTTGGTCTCCTGGTCTTCAGTGGGATCTTAGTCTCTTTTAGGAACTCGGAACTCAAATACATAGCTCTATCGCCCGCATTGCTACTGATACTAGCGCTAGATTTGATCCTGGCGGGCAAAGATGTCATTGCGAAATACATGTTCTCGTATATAGATTTCTGGACATTTCTATTCTGCTTCATGCTTGGTGAGCTTATTGTAAGACCCCTACTACTATTCTCTCCTGCAATCAGGAGAAAGTTCATTGCAGATATAAAACCGGTCCCTTTGGGTATATACGCGCTTTGCCTTATTAACTGTTCTATCGTTTGCATAGGTTATGTTTTATACTTCGATGCGGTCTCCAGGACCTATGTTGCTCTGGTGAGTGCGATACTATCAGCGCAGCCATTTTTTGTGTTCCTCTTTGCCATAATGCTCACTATTTTTTATCCTAAATTGCTAAATGAGAGTTTGGAACGAAAAGGAATGATCATCAAAGGCATTGCTGCAGTTATAATTTTAATTGGGTCGTATTTAATTGTATCCTAATTTATTTCTCACAGTCAAAACACGCCTTTCTTTATCCGTTCCACACATTCGTCCATGCCCAGTTTCTCCTGCTCCCCTGACTCAAGATTTCTTAATGTTACTTTACCTTCTTCCACTTCCTTTTTACCCACGAGCACGGCAAATGAGGCCGGGATGGAATTGGCATAAGACAACTGCGCGCTTATACTTCTACCCATCACATCCATATATGTGTGGAAGAATTCCCTCAGCGTAGTTGCTATTGTTATCGCCTCTTTCGTCACTTTTGGATCTCCCTCTTTCGCTCTTATCGGCACCACCACCACCTTGATACTCTTCAAATCTTCTGCTTCCGGAGAATATAGCTCTGCCAGTCGGTCAAAGCCAAAGGCAAAGCCGGTAGAAGGCGTGTCATCACCACCGAACAAAGCGGCCAGCCGATACGAGCCACCGCCACATATCTGATTCTGAGCCCCTAACTTGCCTCCTGCTTCGTACATCTCAAATACCATACCCGTGTAATAATCCAAACCTCGTGCTATTCCCAGGTTTAATGTATAGTCAACGTTGTAATATTCAAGGAGTTCCAGCAACTGCTCCAATTCAGTCAATGCGGCGCTATCAGAAGCGATTATATTACGAGCTCGTGCTTCCCGTAAGGTTTCTTTACCGCTTAGGTCTATCAGATAGATCAAATCGTCAATTAATTCAGTCCTCGTTCCTATCTCGCTCAACAACGCGATTACGGATTCTCGTTCTCCTTTGTCTATCAATCGCATCACCTGGTTTATACTGTCCCCTACCACATTTGCAGTTTGTAATACATCTCTTATAAGACCTACATGACCCACATGAAGCTCTGCTTTTATTCCTAATGAGTTCGCGATAAAATACGCGAGTGCGATTATTTCCGCCTGCGATTCCGGCCTGTCGGAGCCTATAATTTCAGTACCAAACTGCCAGAACTCACGGTACCGTGCCTTTTGCGGCTCTTCATATCGGAAACAATTACCGAAGTAGTAGACTTTTATTGGTTTCGGCGCCATCTTCAGTTCGTTAACGTACATCCGTGTCACAGGTGCGGTTAATTCCGGTCTCAGTGCTAAATGCCGCCCGCCCTTGTCCTTGAATTCATACAGCTCGTTCAGGATACCCTCGCCGGATTTGAGTGTGAATAGCTCTGCACGCTCAAAGGATGGTGTCCGTATCTCGTCATAACCCCATTTATCCGCTATATCACGCATTTTCGTTTCCATTACTCGCCTTTTCTGCATTTCGGCGGGCATGAAATCCCTTGTTCCTCGTGCTCTTTCTATTCGCATTTCTTTTAGCCGTTCCCGTAAGAAGAATAAGAGTTGAAGCACATAAAAACCCTTCCTTTCAAAAAGCTTTAAAAGCGTTACATACGTGTTCGGTTAAGTACAACTCAACATAAATACTTAACCGAACACACATGCCAGACAATATTAAAAGAGTATATAAAAATAGCTACAATTAGATATACGGAGGAAGATCGCCCAAAAGCAAATGACCAGTAACACAACAGCAACAAAAACAAAAGTAAAAATATGCGGCAACACGAATATCGAAGATGCGATATTAGCAGCAGAAGCAGGTGCTGACGCTATCGGTGTGATCTATGTCGCTAATACAAAGCGATATATAGATTTAGGTGCGGTGACACGAATATTCGATGCCGTACCGATATTTGTATCGAAGGTTGTGGTTCTTACATTGGATAATGACCCAATCGAATCAGTGCAAGATAAAATAAATAGGATAGTGGATACTGGCGCGGATTGCATACAACTACACGGAGATGAGCCGGTAGAGCTTATATCGGATTTACGTGAGTTCTTGAATGCCCAAGTGAAAGTAATAAAAAAAGTGGGTGTGGGCGGTACAAAAGAAAAATGCTTGGAGAACGCTTTAGCGTATGAAAGCGTTGTGGATGCACTGTTGCTGGATACTGTGACAGACGGTGCGATCGGAGGAACCGGGAAAGAGCACGATTGGAACATAAGCAAAGAGATTGTCGAAAGAGTACGGAAGCCAGTAATACTTGCCGGTGGTTTGAATCCCGATAACGTTGCAAATGCAATTGCGCTTGTGAAACCTTATGCAGTAGACGTGTCCAGTGGTGTGGAGCGCGAAGTGCGAATAAAGGACGCGGTGAAGGTGAATCGATTCATAGAAGAGGCTAAATCTGATGAAAAGTCATAGGCAACGCTCATAATTCCATTCCCCTTAAATTATAGAACCACATATTACACAGGATTAGCACAGAATGGGGAAATGAAAGATATGAATGAAAAACACAAATTAATAATCATACATAAATAATGTAATGATTAAAGAAAATGGCAATGACTGGTAAAGAGGGAATCCAAAAGGAAGACATAGAGAAGATTATAATAGAAGAACTGCCGAAGCTGATGGCTGATTCACCTGCGTTCAGGCATCAGTTACTAGGCATTATGACTGAGACATTTGTAAGAAAGGACGAGCTAAAGCAGGTGCTTGATGCGATACGGGACCTGAGAGAGGATTTCAATACCCGATTTGAGGTGCATTCGAAGATACTGGAGGAGCATTCGAAGAGAATAGAGGAGTTATCAAAGAGGTTAGAAGAGCATTCGAGAATACTGGAGGAGCATTCAAAGAGACTTGAAGAGTTATCAAAGCGGCTTGAGGAATTATCAGAGAGGATAGAGGAGTTATCAGAGAGACAAGAGACGCACACAAAAACCATCGAAGAACTAATGAAAAGACTGGATGAAAATGAAAAGAGATTAGAATCCGCTATTGGAGGACTTGGCGCAAGATGGGGGATAATGAGTGAAGAATCATTTAGAAAAGGGCTAAAAGGTATCCTGCAAGGTATAGGGCTAAGTGTCGAGAGATATCTTGATTATGACCCGGAGGGCTATGTGTTTGGGCATCCGGATCAGGTAGAGTTGGATGTGCTTATAAAAAACAAATCCATCCTGCTTGTGGAGATTAAGTCATCTATAAGTAAAGAAGAAGTATATACATTTCAAAGAAAGGTAGAATTTTATGAGATGAAGCAAAAGGTGAAAGTGGTAAAGAAAGGCGTTATATCTCCTTCTGTTGACCCAAGGGCAAAACCTGTCGCGGAAAGGCTGGGGATAGAAGTTTATACTTCCGGTTATGACGTAAGAATTTAAAATAGAGCAATAAGAGTGAAAATGTTAAGCAAACCAGATGAGCATGGGAAATTTGGGATATTCGGTGGTAAGTTCGCACCTGAGGTGTTGATGACAACGGTAGAGGAACTCGAAGCGGCATATATTACCTACACTAACGATAAAGGTTTTAGAACTGAGTTGGACTCGCTACTGAGAACTTATGCAGGTCGTCCAACAGCGCTTTATTTCGCAAAGAACCTATCAAAAATGAGTGGTGCGAAGATCTATCTAAAAAGGGAGGACCTGGTGCACGGTGGTGCACATAAGCTAAACAACACTTTAGGTCAGTGTCTACTAGCGAAACACATGGGTAAGAGACGGATAATTGCGGAGACTGGTGCAGGTCAGCACGGAGTAGCAACTGCGATGGCTGCGGCTGTTTTAGGGCTTGAATGCGAGGTATACATGGGCACAGAAGATATAGAGCGGCAGAAATTGAATGTGTTCCGGATGAAGCTCTTAGGCGCGAAAGTGAACCCGGTTGATTCCGGCTCTAAAACGCTTAAGGATGCCATAAACGAATCTATACGCGATTGGGTAACTAACGTCGAGAACACATATTACCTGATAGGTAGCGTGGTGGGGATGCACCCCTATCCTTTAATGGTACGCGAGTTTCAGCGAGTCATAGGCAAAGAGACAAAAGTGCAGATATTAGATGCCGAGGGCCGGTTGCCAGACACGATAATAGCATGTGTCGGCGGTGGAAGCAATGCAATGGGCATTTTTTACGAGTTCCTGAGTGATGATGCGGTAGAGCTAATAGGCGTAGAAGCAGCGGGAAAGGGGTTAGAAACAGGCGAGCATGGCGCTTCTATTTGCGCGGGCACCGAAGGCGTCTTGCATGGGATGTATTCGAAATTATTACAGGATGAAGATGGCCAGATAAAGCAATCATACAGCTTTGCTCCCGGGCTTGACTATCCCGGTGTAGGACCTGAGCTGGCGCATTTGGCTGAGTCGGGACGGGTAAAGATGGGTTCAACAACAGATGAAGAAACATTAAACGCTTTCAAGATACTGTCCACGAAGGAGGGTATAATTCCCGCGCTCGAATCCGCCCATGCGATCCATTATGCGATAGAAGAGGCGAAAAAGAAAGCGGGAGAGCAAAAAGATCATTTAATTGTGGTTAACCTTTCCGGAAGAGGGGATAAGGATATATACACTGTGGCACAGGTGCTCGGAGACAGGAGGGAAGCGGGGTACGTATGACATTAGAAGAGAAATTCAAAGAGCTGAAGGAGCGGAACGAGAAAGCATTTATAGGCTTTATAACTGCTGGCCATCCCAGTGCGGAAGACACATCGGAAATCGCTCTTGCGATGATCAAGGGCGGAGTGGACATTTTAGAGCTTGGGTTGCCTTTCTCAGATCCCATAGCAGACGGAGTCACAATCCAGCAAGCGAGTGAAAGCAGTTTGCGTGCCGGGATGAATACGGATACATATTTTGATGTTGCAGCGGGGATAAAAGGCGTGGAAAAGGTCTGCCTCACTTATTACAATCTGGTCTTGCAAAGAGGGCTGGAACAGTTCGTGCACGATTGCGAATCCGCAGGGATAACGGGGTTAATAATTCCCGATTTGCCAGTGGAAGAGTCGAAACCGCTGCTAAAAGCATGTGCGAGGCACGAAACCGATTTGGTCTTCATTATTGCACCTACGACCACGGATAAGAGAATGGCGAAGATTCTGGAGCTCGCATCGGGCTTTGTTTATGTAGTGTCATTACTAGGCGTAACAGGTGAGCGGGCGCGGCTTTCGGATGCAGTACGACCACTTATCGGCAGGATAAAGGAGCTGGAATTAGCACGTGACAGGCCACAAATACCTCTGGCGGTTGGATTCGGTATCTCCACGCCGGAACACGTAAGAGCGGTTTGTGAAGTTGCAGATGGTGCGATAGTGGGCAGTGCATTCATAAAGATGATAGAGGAGCGGTCAGGCCCTGAATTAGAAGATCGAAAGGCCATGCTTACAGAGATAGAGGCATTTACAAAGAGTTTGAAAAGGGAGACTAAAAACACTCGATAAATCTATTTTAGTCAAGAGATTCATATATAAAAATGGTATAAGCAATATGTAGGAAATAGCCCGGTAGTGTAGCGGTCAATCATCCGAGGCCCTGGACCTCGTGACGGCGGTTCGAATCCGTCCCGGGCTATCAAGAAATGAAAAACAAAACGGTTTATAGACTATTGGCGATTTTAATTGGCTTGATGATAATCGCAAGTAGTGTCGCTGTTGCTACAGAGAATAACGCACCAAATGCAAATGCATCGTTATCAGCAGAGGAATATTGGGCAGTTATAGTAGGATGTGGGGATGATGTACCGGCGTATCGGGATGCAGAGAGTATGTACAATGTGCTCACTGTAGCGTCAGATAATTGGAATGCAAGCAATATCCGATTTTTAATTAACGAAACGGCAACAAAGGCAAACATCCGTGATGCAATACAGTGGATGGCAAATAAAGCGAGTGCAGAGGATAGCTGCCTCTTCTATTTCTCAGGCCATGGTCATTCCATAATTGATTATAGCGATGACGAGGCAGATGGCTTGGACGAGTCACTAACTGCTTTTGACGATAACATAATTGATGATGAGCTTGATGCATGGATGGGGGACGTGAAAGCACATAAAGTCGTGGCAATTTTAGAGGCATGCCATAGTGGCGGAGTTCTCACACCATTTCGAATAAGCGAAGTAAAAGAGCTGTATGCACTCGATGGATTCGCTAAAGATCCCGAAAAAGCGCATTGTTTGGTCTTAACCGGCTGTCGAATGAATGAAAAAGGAGTGCACGTGTGTAATTTAAAAAATGGTGCATTTACCTATTATATTGTACAAGGACTTTGGGGTGCTGCGGACCAAAATGAGGATGGAAGTATCTCCGTTCGAGAATTATGTGATTACTCTTTCCCAAAAATAGTTGAATACCGAGAAGACATGCAGCATCCATTATTATGGCCAGATGATAATTCTGCAAATAATTTCACTCTTATTCAATTAAAAGCATCTATCCCCAAAAAGATCAAGGTCCCCGCGGACTATCACACTATCCAGAAAGCGGTGGAAGCGGCAATGCCTGGAGACGTAATAGATGTTTCTCCGGGAACATATACTGAGAACGTAGTAATAAATAAACCACTTACAATCAGTGCCCCGTATGGGAATTCTATAATACACGCAGCCAATAGTTCTTTTCCCTGTATACTTGTTACGGTAGACAACACCACAATTTCTGGGCTAACATGTCAAAAAGGTTTGCACGGAATAGAACTCTTGAGATCTTGCAACAACATGATAGCAAATAACACCGCTAAGAATAATGGCAACAATGGCATCATCCTTAAGAAGTCAAACAGCAATAGGATAATAAATAATGAGATCTCAAATAATGATAACTACAATGGGATAGCCTTAGATTCATCAAACAATAATGAGATTCGTAATAATAGTGTAAACAATAACCATTATAATGGTATTGCATTTTTGGCTTCGGATGAGAACATAATAGCAAACAATACAGTGAAGAACAACGGAAACGGTGGCATTTCGATCGGGCTTTCTTACAGCAACAGGATAACAGATAATGTCGCTTCAAACAATGCTAACGGTAGTGGAATAGCCTTAGTGGATTCAAATGATAACCATATCCATAATAACATTGCGAACTATAATCATTTACATGGTATTGCACTCTGGACATCAGACGAGAACATAATAGCAAACAACACGGCTAAGAATAATGTAGACAAGGGCATCTACCTCCAGTCTTCAAACAACAACAGGATAACCGGTAATGATGCCTCAAATAATGCGGATTATCATGGTATAGTATTAAGCCAATCAAATGATAACGAGATTTGTAATAACATTGCAAACTATAACAGTCAATGTGGTATTGGGCTCTGGACATCAGACGAGAACCTAATAGCGAACAACACGGCATCAAGAAACGATGCGGGTATCTACCTTGAGTCTTCTGACAACAACCGCATATATCTTAATAACTTCATAGCCAACAATGTTAACGTCAAATCGCTTAGCTCTGCCAACGCATGGAATTCGCCATCAGAAATAACATACACATACAATAGTAGCACATACACAAGCTATCTCGGTAACTACTGGGACGATTACACAGGATCAGATGCAGATGGAGATGGAATTGGGGATACTCCTTACCGCCTAAGTTCCGGGGATGACAATTATCCGTTGATCTTGCATGCGCGAAATTACTTCGGAGATCGGATATACCTATATCCATCACCTACTCCAATGTCTGGACAGAAGACATGGCATTCGGTGAATACGTTTACTGGTACCGAAGGTCGGACAACACCATCTTTCGCTATAATGGGTGATGAATGGCGAGTGAAATGGTTAGTAAAAATCAGCTCAACCTTCTCACTTTTTTATGTGCATGTGTATCGTCGTGAGGGACAAACAAGTGAGTTAGTTGACGAGTGGAGTTGGGATGAAGAATATTCCCACAGGGATACGAGGTACATTCACGCAGGGAATGGCAGCTACTACTTTAGAGTCCTTGCCATGGATATTGACGAGTGGGAACTCGAAGTGGAAGATCATTATTAAATCTTATTCTAACACATCTAACCACCCGGCAGTTTTATCTTTGAGATAAATATAATCGACCATAACCCCTACAATCGCTAGCTTACCGGTCCGATGAGACATGATATACCCAAACATTTGTATTTGTATAGCTATAATAATTGATGCGGAGCGAACGCGGGGTTATAGTGTAGATACCACAAGAAATCCTAATATCCAACTAAAATCAAATCCGTCTAAATCTGCGTAAATCCGCGTCCTAAATTAAATTTGTAGGTAGAAGTCGTATTCTCTATAGAATAAAGAAAGCTTTACCAAAAAAAAAATGATATACTATATGTACAATGGGAGGGGGAATCAAAAATAAGGCAGGAGAAAACGAGAGACTAATAGATGGTTACGGTAGAGCGATAAGAAGTTTGCGATTCTCACTCACGAATCGGTGTAACTTGAACTGCATTTATTGTCATAACGAAGGCGAGGGCAGAGATGAGGTAAAGGCGGAAATAAGTGCTGAACTTATAATCGCGATAGCACGAGTAGCCTCGACTTATTTCGGCATAAGGCGAGTGAAATTTTCAGGTGGTGAGCCGTTGATGCGAGCGGATCTCGCAGAGATAGTGCATGGTATAAGAGATTATGAAGATGACATCTCAGTAACAACAAATGGCACATACTTATGTAATTATGCGGCTGAGCTTGCGGATGCCGGACTGGACCGATTGAACGTAAGCTTAGATTCAATTAAAAAGGAAAGATACGACCTCATCACCTCTTCGACTAACAACCTGTCAAGGGTGATTGATGGCATATACAGTGCGATAGATGTGGGCCTTACGCCTATCAAGCTTAACATGGTTATCCTGAACGGAATAAACGAGGATGAGATAGAGGATCTGATAGCTTTTGTGCGCGAATGTAATAAAAGAGGGGGGGGCGAAATGGTAATCTTGCAATTAATCGAATTGATTCCTTCTTTTGATCACTCTATGCAGCCGTATAAAGCCGATTTTTATGCGATCGAAGCGAAACTGAAATCGAAAGCAGCAGCAATAAAAACGAGGCGGTTGCAGCACAGGAAGAAATATTTCGTCGATGGCGTTGAGGTAGAGGTGGTTCATCCGATAGATAACAC
>WSZT01000224.1 GCA_013139985.1 Candidatus Methanophagales archaeon
TCCACGCGCTCTGCGATAAATTCATCTACCCTTGTTAGTATCACTTTATCCTTTTTCATTTGATTGTTACATTGTAACAAATGATATATAAGTTTTTAAACGTTCAAATCTGACAAATTAACCCTAAAGAAACAACATCAGTTTTTGCAAATATACCGTTATCTTGGTATGTTTAAATAGAATAGACTTACAAATCCCCTTAACCGAACACCCATGGAGAGCGCTTGGGTACATGTAAGAAAAATGTAAAAATCAAAAATGAATGAATAAAAATCAAAAAGGGGGGTTCAAAATAAAAAATGGGAACTGAGAAGGAAAGGTTTAAAGATGAGTTTAGGCAGCGAGTTTACAAATTTGCTCTGGATATTATCAAATTTGTTGAAGCGATACCAAAAGAGCAAACATCGAGGATTATTAGTGGTCAGTTGTTACGGAGTGCAACCAGCATTGGTGCAAATGTAGTTGAAGCTCAAGGTGCGGCATCAAGGAAGGATTACACCAACTTCTTCACTTATGCTTTGAAATCAGCGAATGAAACAAAATTCTGGCTGGGACTTCTGCGGGATTCGGGTAAAGCAGAAAGAGAGGCAACTGACAAACTTCTAAAAGAGACAACAGAAATCGCCAATATTCTTGCTGCTAGCATTCTGACTCTAAAAGGTAAAAGATAGGAAAAAGGGAGAATCAAAGATGAAAATGGAAAAATCAAGATTAAAAATCAAAAATTCCCCTGTATTATCTAGCGGAATTTTTACATTTTGCATTGTCATTTTGGTTTTTAGCGTTTGGTTTTTGAATTTAGGAGGAAAAAAGGAAAAATGAATGTGGTGCTCGTAGGGCATGTGGATCATGGTAAGTCCACATTGATAGGAAGATTGCTATATGACAGTGAAAGCATAAAGGATGAACGGGTGGAAGAGATCCAGAAATTAGCGGAAGAATATAAGCGCAAATTTGAATTCGCTTATTTCCTCGACTCTTTTGAGGATGAGCTGAAAGAAGAGCGGACAATAGACACGGTAAGTTTGATGTTTAAGAGTAAGAAGAATTTTTACACGATAACTGACGTGCCGGGGCATAAGGAATTCATAAAGAACATGCTTACGGGCGCTTCACATGCGGATGTAGCGGTTTTGGTGGTATCGGCAGAAGAAGGCGTGCAAGAGCAGACGAGGCGGCATATGTTCCTGCTCAAGATGCTTGGCATCAAACAGGTCTTTGTGGTTGTGAACAAGATGGATATAGAGGACTATAATAAAGAAAGGTTTGAAGAAGAAAAGGAACAAATAAGCACGCTTTTGAATTCCTTCGACTACCCGACAAAAGAGATGCTCTTTATTCCGGTGTCTGCAATGGAAGGAGATAATATTTACAAGTATTCCGAGCATATGGAATGGTATGACGGTCCAACGTTGATAGACGCATTGGATGGCGTGACACTAAAAGGAAAAGAGAAACCACTGAGGTTTGCTGTTCAAGATATATATAAGGTAGAGGATGAAGAGACAATCGTTGGGCGTGTGGAATCGGGAATTCTAAGAAGGGCAGACAATGTAGTTTTCGAACCTTCGGGCGTCAAGGCGAAAGTAGAGAAGATAAATGTCTTTGAGGGCGAATTGGCAGAAGCTAAGGCAGGGGATAGTATTGGTATTATTATAAACGGAGGAGTAGTAAAAAGAGGTGATGTTCTTGGACTGGTAGAGAAACCGCCAAAACCTACGAATGAGTTTTTAGGCGAGGCGGTTTTGCTTGATAAGAACTTGAAAAAAGGGGAAGTAGTGGAGATAAGGTGTGGAACGGCAAAAGTAAGTGGTGAGATAAAAGAGATAAGAGAAAAGATAGATTCCGAGACAGGGGCAGTTTTAGAGAGCAATCCAGAAGAGATAAATGAGCATGATGCCGCAACTATTGTCTTTGCGACCGAGCCGCTGGTGGTAGAGGAATTCGCGGAGATTCCGGAACTCGGACGGTTTGTACTGGTGAAAAATAGCAAAAATATAGGAGCAGGTGTGGTCTTAAGTGCAACACTTTCTTTCTAAATTTATTCTTCTTCCAGCTTTCTCAAAATTCTTGCATACAGGTATGTGGAGCAGAACCATCCCTTCTCTATTATTCCATCTACTATTTCCCTTGCCTCCCTTTTTGTAATCACATCTTCTTCAAGCAAAGAGAAAATCAGGTAAATCGTGCCTCCGCATTTTATATCGTCAACCTCTGCAACCCATCTCGCATAATCCTCATCAACGATTGCAACGCCATCCTCAACTTTTGCCAATGCAAGAACTTCGACATCTGCGGTGCTCAATTTCTTGTTCTTCATCAACTTCCTGTAAACATCTGTCTCTTCAACCTCAGTCACCTGAAAAACTCCTTGCTCAATCAATCGCTCAACTATTAACGCATCCACCTTTCCAGCTTCCTTGCCTTTTACAACAACTTCTTCAAAGACACTCCTCGGGATTACTTTCTCCTTGCTAATATTCTGGAGTAAATGGAGTTTTTCAACCTTTGCGAGATAGATGAGTGGAGTAGCATCAAAAACGAGCATTCAAATCCCTGAGAATTCCCTCTTCTTTCACCCACACTACCTTCTTCTCCTTGAGAAGTTCGGCGAAATCCCACACGTTCATCCCTGCTTCTTCCGTCGCTTTCAGATATGAGATTTTACCCTCGGTCAGCATTTTTAAGGCTCTCTCCTTTTTCCATTCAGAAATCGCCATTGTAAGCAGTTTTCTCAAAGCAATGCCCTCCTCAAGTCCCTCTTCCTTCATCAGCTCTTTAATCTCCTTCTTAAGTTCCTCAGGTATCTTCACAGATATTACATGCATAATTATATTATATTTTGCTCTCTCATTATTTAAATATTTAAATCAACAATCGTCAATATGATATGATACATACTATGCTAAGAAATAAGGGAACGTTTCTTGTGTTAGGAATAGATGCAGCAACGTGGAGTGTTATAACACCAAATTTAAGCAAGTTGAAGAATTTTAAGAGATTGATAGATCTAGGAAAAAATAAAACAATCACTCTGAAGGAGAAACCTATATCTGCATCGGTCTGGTGCGGTATGTTTTCAGGTAAGCTTCCCGCAGAGCACAAACATGAAAGCTATGTGGTTAATGACGAAATAGTGAAGCGAGCGGATATTAAAGTGGATTTTATATGGGATATTTTACATGCGAGAGGAAAGAATGTAAAAGCGTTGAACGTACCTTTTGTTGTGCCGCCTTATTCTTTCAACGTAGATTTTAAACCCATAGGTTTTGGATTGCCCACGAATGAAAAGGAATGGGAAGAGGAGCTGGAACGAGTTACGGAGGAGACAAAATTCCTAATGGAGGAGAAGCCTGATTTGCTTATTGCTGTTTATACGCTTTTGGATAGGATCCAGCACTTCCACTGGGGCGAGGATTACGTTCTCGAGTGGTACAGGAAAATGGATGATAAGATAGGAGAACTGATATTTGATACTGGTTTCTTAGATGGAAATAACAAGTTAATTGTAATTTCAGACCACGGGTTCTGTTCTTTTGGCGAGGCGAAGGTGCAGACATTGCCGGAGCACACTGATAAAGGGAAACTCAAGGGCGATCATCATGAAGATGCATTTCTGGTAACGGTGAACGTGGATTATGATATAGAGAGACCGCAGGATGTGTTTTTTGCCATAAACTTTTTTGCAAGCAAAAACCTTTACTAAAAATTGCTTACACCATTTTTTGCTTCGCAAAAAGAAATATTTCTTTGGTAAAGTTTTTAAAACTTTTTAAAAGAAAGGTTTGTTATGATCATTTGCTTAGCAAGGAGGAGATAAAGGGGTTTGGTGTGAAGGCTTTGGATAATTTGAATATGAAAATTAAAATGGATGGTGTGATTGTGGCGGTTGTGCATGATGAGTTCAAGAAGATGGGATTCGAATATACCGGGAAGTTTATGAATGCGAAGCCTGTAATTATTGATGTAAGGGGGATGTTTGATGAAGAAGAAGAAGCAAAAAGAAAGGGGTTTTATTATAGGAGATTGTGAAGACAAAAGGATATTAATGCATGATAACATATATACAAAAAAGAGATAAACTGATGGGATACACACATTGGGCCGACTCAGAGGGATCAAAGGGAAAGAAGCGATAAAAGCTTTTGTAAAAGCAGGTGGTATTGAAAGAAAAGGCAAGGGAGATCATGTCAATACCAAGATGCCAAATGGTCAAATTATTACCATACCAAGCTCTAAGGAGCTTAAAATTGGTCTGCTTAAGGCGGCGATTAAAAAAGCAGGCTTAACGGAAGAGGAATTCTCGATGTTGTTAAAATAGGGGGCAAGGAAATGGAATACACAGTATTGGTTTATAGGGCAGAAGAAGGGGGTTTTTGGGCTGAGGTTCCAGCCCTACCGGGTTGCTATTCTCAGGGTGAGACGATTGAAGAGACGCTGGAGAATGTAAAGGAGGCAATAGAAGCCCACTTACTGGCGTTGAAAGAGGAGAGGGAAGAGGTGCCGACCGAAGAAGAGTTTGTTATTGGAAGAGTAAAGGTTGGAGTATCTGCAGTTGTGTAGATGTGTCAGATATGATGGAGTCGCCAGTGAGGGAGATGGTGAATGAGGCTTTAGATTTTTGTTTTAGCACAAACCGTTTCTTAGGAAGAAAAACTTTACCAACAACTTTTTTACTTCGCAAAAACCTTGACTAAAAAATGTTATTTTTTTTTCTTAGCACAGGTTCTTTGGTATGAAAATACATTTTCGCGCTCATGGGTGTCCCCGTGGGTCATGAAGGTTTCTTTAGAAAGATTAATAGGTGTATTGATGTAAGAGGGATGTTTGATGATGAAGCAGCAAAAGGAGAGAAATTTTATTATAGGGGGTTGTGATGCTTAAAACTAAAGCGTTTGCGGAAAGAACAACTTTTCTCGAAGAGAACTTTACTTTCTTAGCACAGGTTCTTTCTTTAGAAAGAAAGTGTGTTGATGTAAGAGGGATGTTTGATGAAGCAGTAGCAAAAGGAAAGGAGTTTTACTATAGAGGGTTGTGATGCTTAAAATAAAGCATTTACGGAAAGAACAACTCTTCTCGAAGAGAACTTTACTTTCTTAGCACAGGTTCTTTCTTTAGAAAGAAAGTGTATTTTAATGTGTAATGATATAAAGACAAACATAGAGGCGAAAAGATAAAAGATGACGCTATACGTAGAAATCACGAAAGGGGGGTATTTATCAATTCCAAAGCGAATCGTCGAGAAGATGCGTTTGAGGGCAGGCATGCGGTTTAAATTGTTGGCGGGCGAGGATGATGTTCTGGTTTTAAGGCTTGTGCGTGAAGAAGATGTCGAAAGCCAGATAAATGGGGGTTCTTTGTTGCTACAGCAAGAGGCGCTAAAGAACATTTGGGATAGCGAAGAGGAAGATGTCTACGAACTATGATCGTGGTGATGTCGTTATCGTCCCATTTCCATTCGTGACCTCAGAAGGCGCAGCGCAGAAGGCACGACCAGCGTTGATTATCTCGGACAATTCGATTGAAAGGCGTTTTGAGGATCTGATCATGGTCGGAATAACCTCTCGAATTGTAGAAGATCTAAAAGAGACAGAATATAAGATTGTGGATGGAACAGAAGCTTTTAAGTCTTCTGGTTTGGCAAAGACATCGGTAGTCCGATGTGAATATATCATGACTCTGCCACGCAGACTCGTTGCGAGAAGGTTGGGACATTTACATGATGAAATAATGATGGAAGTCGATAAAAAACTAAAGCTAAGTTTGGGAATAGAGGATTAAGAGTTAAATAGAAAAAAAATGAAGGCATTAGTAACTGGCTGTGCAGGCTTTATTGGAAGCCACTTGGTGGATAAATTGTTAGACGAAGTAATCGGAAAGGGTTTACGCTACGTTGGCTTGCCTTAAACTTTTTTGCAAGCAAAAACCGTTACTAAAATTGCTTACGGCATTTTTTGTGTCGCAAAAAGAAATGAAGAAACCTTTTCTTTCCAAGAAAAGGTTTACCAAATAAAGATTTTCTTTTAGCACAGGTTTTCTTTTATAAAAAGAAAAAGTGTATTGATGTGAGAGGGATGTTTGATGAAGCAGCAGCAAAAGGGAAGGGGTTTTATTATATGGGGTTGTGATGCTTAAAAATAAAGCGTTTACGGAAAGAACAACTTTTCTCGAAGAGAACTTTACTTTCTTAGCACAGGTTCTTTCTTTAGAAAGATTAATAAGTGTATTGATATGAGAGGGATGTTTGATGGAGAAGATGCTAAGGGTTGTATTACAAAACCCTTTAACAATTGTTCAATATGCAGGAAACAAAATTAATCCCAATAGCAAAACCAGTTATAGGCAAAGAAGAGATACGGGCTGTCGAAGAGGTATTAAGATCAGGAATGCTCGTGCAAGGGGAAAAAGTAGAAGAATTCGAAAGAGCTTTCTCCGATTACATCAACGTTACTCATGCAATAGCAGTTGCTAACGGAACAATCGCTCTTGATGCGGCACTTAAAACATTAAGAATTAAACAAGGGGTGGAGGTCATTGTTCCTTCCTTCACTTTCATATCTACCGCAAACTCAATTCTGTTCCAGAGCGCAAAACCCGTTTTCGCCGATGTAGACGAGAGAACATTCAATATAAGTCCTAATGATGTCTTAGAGAAAATAACTGATAGAACGAAAGCAATCATAGGTGTGCATCTATTTGGTCATCCATTTGATGTAAAAGCCATACAGGAAATCTGCGAAGACCACAATCTGATTTTAATTGAAGACTGTGCACAAGCGCATGGTGCCGAGTATGAGGGTATAAAAGTTGGAAGTTTTGGAATTGCTGGCTGTTTCTCTTTCTATGCAACAAAAAATATGACTACTGGAGAAGGGGGGATGATAACAATTAACAATAACGAAATAGCAAATGTGTGCAGACAGCTCAGAAATCATGGCGAAAGTCAAAAGTATTTTCACACGAGGTTAGGATACAATTATCGGATGACTGATATACAGGCTGCGATAGGTCTTGCACAGCTAAATAAATTGGATGATTTTAACGAAAAGAGAATAAAGCACGCAGAATATCTTAACAAACACATAAAAGCATCTGGACTTAAACTTCCACATAGGAAAAATGGGATTAAGCACGTCTATCATCAGTATGCGATTACGATAGAGGAAGAAGAAGGAGTTACAATCTCAAGAACTGAGTTCATGAAATATCTAAAAAATAATGGTATTGGATCTGCAATTCACTATCCTCTGCCCATCCATAAACAGCCGTTATACCAACGGTTAGGTTATACTGATGAAACCGTCCAGTGTCCTGTAGCCACTGCATTATCCCAAAAGATTTTAAGTTTACCTGTTCATCCAGCTTTAACCGAAAAGGATTTGGTATTTATTGCGGAAACAATAAATAACTTGGAGAGCGAATAAGAATAAGAATAAGAAATAAAATGAAACTCGGCGTTATCGGGACAGGCTCCATGGGAAGGAACCATGTGAGAATCTATTCAGAACTTAAAGAGGTTGAAGAGGTCTATGCCTTTGACGTTGATAAAGCGAACAAAAAAAAATCGGAGGAGTATGACATCATCGTTTGCGATACTATGGGGGAGCTTTTGGCGCGTGTTGATGCGGTAAGCATTTGCGTTCCAACAAAGTACCATCTTGAAGTTGCTAAAAGAGCGATTGAAAATGGTGTTCACTGCCTGATAGAAAAGCCAATTACCTTAACCGTGGAGGAGGCGGAGGAATTAGTGAATTTATTGGATACTAGTGGTTTAATTGCTGGCGTTGGACACATCGAGCGGTTTAATCCAATCATAGAGGAAATAAAGAGAATAATAAAAAATCCACTTTATGTGGAGATAAGGCGGCACAATCCTGCATCTACAAGGATAACGGACAGCTCAATCGTTGAAGATTTGATGATTCATGACATTGATATTGTATTCAATGTTTTCTATAAGCCCTTACAAGGTTTACTGGTAAGCCCCTCCTGGGCTTGCGGGGGCACGGGCGGAGCCCGTGATGGGGCAGAGCCCCACAGTGGCGATTACGAGCTTTACAGTGCAGGGAACAACGACCTTTGCACTGCATTGCTCAAATTTAAATCGTCTATTGTGTCGTTATCCGCGAGTAGGAAAGCATCGAAAAAAATCAGGTCGGTGTATGTAGAGGAGGAAGAGTTCACAATTGAAGGGGACTTCATGAACCAGGAGATATACGTGTACAGGAAGCCGGGGAAATATGGCATAGAAAATGAACGATATACACAGGAGAATATCATTGAAAAGGTTTTGGTGAACAAGGTAGAGCCGTTAAAGGAAGAATTAAAGGCTTTTATCAAGTGCGTGAAGAATAATGATGATTTTATCATCACACCCCTGCAAGCATTGAACAATTTAAGAATATGTGAGGATATAAGGAGGTTAAATGGCATTCTTTAAGCATCCTACAGCAGTTGTAGAAAGCGATGATATAGGAGAGGAGACGAAGATATGGCACTTCGCGCATGTGAGAGCGGGAGCGAAGATAGGTAAAAAATGCATCATAGGTAAGAGCGCGTATATAGATGCGGATGTGGAAATAGGAAACGGTGTAAAAATCCAGAATTTCGTTTCTGTTTATAAAGGGGTAAGGATAGAGGATGAAGTTTTAGTTGGACCCTCAGTAACGTTCACAAATGATTTATATCCAAGAGCTTTTAGGTGGGGTGAGGATAAGATAACATCAACAGTGGTCAAAAAAGGTGCGAGCATTGGCGCCAACTCGACTATTGTTTGTGGCGTGACAATTGGAGATTATGCACTGGTAGGGGCTGGTTCAATTGTCACAAAAGATGTTCCGCCTTTCGGATTGGTGTATGGAAATCCCGCGGAATTGAAAGGTTTTGTATGCTATTGCGGGGGGAAACTGAGTGAAATTGTTAGAGAAGAGAACGAAAAAATAGTTTATAAGTGTGGATGCGGGAAGGAAGTGGAAATAAAGAGATATGAAGGGTGATACAATGAAACCCATGGAATCGGAAACAGTGGAACTTAAGAAATCCACTGCACAATTGGAGAGGGCACTGAAAGCAGTTTGTGCATTTTTAAATCATAAAGGCGGAACAATATACTTTGGAATACGCGACCACGGAGAAATTATTGGGCAAGATGTGTCAGATTCTACATCAAAAAATATTTCTCATAAAATAAGGCAGAAAATAAAACCTGAAATAACACCAGAAATGACGATTACTGAGTTAAACAAAAATAAAATAATCGAAGTTATAGTAAAAGAGGGAAACAACAAACCCTATTTTTTGGATGGTGTTGCCTATAAAAGATCTGGAACTGAAAACATTACCATTCCACCTGATGAACTGAGAAGATTGTTTTTGGAAATAGATAAAAAGCAGTGGGACGCAGAGATCTATGAAGGAGCGACATTGGAGGATATAGACGAAAAGAAGGTCAAACTGTTTTTGAGAAAAGCAAAAGCCGAAAGAAATTTTGAGGTTGAAGAAACTATTCCGGTAAGTGAAGCACTGGAGAAATTGGAATTGAAAGAGGATAAATATAAATTAACAAATTCGTCTATATTATTATTTGGCAGGAGCCCTCAGCGATATTTCTTACAGGCGGAAGTCAGGTGTGCTCGTTTCAAAGGAACGAAACCGTTAGAATTTATTGATATGAAAGTTTTTGATGGTGGTATTATTGACCAAGTTACGGCGGCGGAGGATTTTGTTTTGAGGCATATAAATAAATCTGCATGGATTGAGCCAATGAAAATCGAGCGACAGGAGAAGTGGGAATATCCACCTGATGCTGTAAGAGAGGCTATTGTTAACGCTGTTTGCCATAGGGACTACGAATCTACGGGGAATATCCAAATCAGGGTATTCGATGATAGAATTGAAATCTGGGGCTGTGGTCCTCTTCCACAACCTTTAACACCGGACGATTTAAAAAGGGAGCACAAATCAATCCCAAGAAACCCATTGATTGCAAAATGCTTCTTTTTGATAAAATACATTGAGCAATGGGGGACTGGAACGAACAGAATGATCGACAAATGTTTGGATTATGGCTTACCAGAGCCGCTATTTGAGGAGATTGCTGGTGATTTTGTTGTGACTTTTAAGAGACACCATATCAATGATGAGATTTTGAAAGAACTAAATGAAAGGCAGAAGAGAGTTATTGAATATCTAAAAGGAAAGGATAAAACAATAGCAAATAAGGAATATCAGGTATTGTTTGGGGTTTCAAGAAATACCGCCTCTAAGGATTTAAATGATTTGGTTGAAAAAAGGATAGTAAAGCGAGCAGGAGCGGGGAAGAGAAGTATAAGATATCTGCTCAATTAATGTGCAATTAATGTGCAAAAAATGTGCAAAAAACTAAGGAGAAGAGAGGATGAATGAAAGATGAAGAATGAGATTGCAGTGATTGGATTGGGCAAGGCGGGTTTGCCACTCGCAAGTATCATAGCAGATAACGGTTTTGAAGTTATTGGTGTGGACATAGACGGAAGAAAATGTGAAGATATAAACAGGGGTAAAAATCCAATTCCTGAGGAGAAGGAATTAGATGAGCTAATTAAAAAGCACGGTGGAAAGGATTTAATTGCAACAACTAAGTATGAGGATGTGAAAGAATGCAACGTGTTCCTCATAATTGTTCCACTATTTACGGATGAAAATAATAATCCCGATTTCAGTGTTTTAGAGAATGCATTCAGAAGTGTTGGTAAGATTCTAAAGAAGAGCGATTTAGTAGTTTTAGAGACGACTGTGCCGCCAATGACTACTGAAAAACTTGCGAGGAAATGGCTGGAAGAAGAAAGCGGATTGGCATTGGAATCGGATGAATTCTATTTGGCACACTCGCCTGAAAGGATAATGACAGGATACAGCATTTCTCGATTAAAAGAGTTTCCAAAGGTTGTGGGTGGCGTGAATAAGGAAAGTGGGGTCAAGGCGTTTGAAGAGTATAAGGAGTTTATACCAAATTTGCATTTGGTTTCATCAGCGAGAGTTGCAGAATTTATAAAACTCATGGAAGGGTGTTACAGGGATGTTAACATAGCGCTTGCTAATGAGCTGTTCAAAATTGGAGATGAGCTGGACATTGATTTTTACGAAGCAAGAGAGTATGCGAACCATGAATATTGCCAGATTCATTTGCCTTCCACAGGTGTTGGCGGGCATTGCATCCCTCTTTACCCGTGGTTTTTGATTAAAGAGATGGAGAAGAGGGAGAAGTTCAGTTATGCCAGATTGTTGAGGACTGCTAGAGAGCAAAACGATGAGATGGTCAACTATTGGGCGGAAAGAATCGTTTTGGAGTGTATGAGAATAAATAAACCGTTAAACGAAATTAAAATCTGTGTGAATGGGATATCGTTTAGAGAGGGCGTGAAGGAATTGTATCACAGCAGGAATCTGGCTCTGGCAAAATTGCTTTCGGAGAAAGGATTAAATGTTTATGTTTATGATGAGTTGTTTTCAAGAGAGGAAATTGAAGAAAT
>WSZT01000208.1 GCA_013139985.1 Candidatus Methanophagales archaeon
CGAAGGGCTTTCGTGCTATTATACGGGAACTGCGAATCGGGGATGAGGTTACGGTCTACGGGTCTCTAAAGGAAGGTACATTAAACCTTGAGAAGATAGAGCTAAGGGAATTGAACCTTGTAGTAGAGCGGACCCCGAAATGTAATAAGTGCGGGCGGAATATGAAATCCGCGGGACGATCGCAGGGCTACCGCTGTAAACGCTGCGGGACCTTTAGTGCGGTGAAGGACAAGGTGATCGTAGAGCGGGCGATAGAAACGGGTTTGTATGAAGTGCCTCCGGTTGCAAGAAGGCATATATCCAAACCTTTAGTCCGTATGCGTATGGGCGATAAGATTATTCATCCGAGTAGATGAGCTTCAAGAAAATAAAATAAAATAAAATGTTGACACAGATTAACACTGATTAACACAGAAAAAGAAATAAATCCGTGTAAATCTGTGTAAATCTGTGTCCTAAATTAAATTTATTTATGGGTAGAAGTCATACATTATATACAATAAAAAAGATCGGGGTTGTTTATGCTTGAAGCAATAGGGCGGCTAGTAGTAATTTTTGCAATAGCATTTGTGGTTCTCATAGCAGTAGCTCTTTTATTTTGCGCTTATACGGTGCATACGAAAAAGATAATATTCCCTAATTTCGTCCTGTTCATAATAAGTTTGCTTTATGAACCGTTACGCAGACTGCTGTCGTTCTTTCATGTTGATCCGGCATTAATAGATGGTGTCTCAGTTGAGATACGGAATGCACTTAATTATCCCGATTTCGCCTCTACGAACATGGAAGAGCGAGTTTTAATCCTGCCTCAGTGCATCAGAAGCACGGAATGCCCTGCTAAATTGAGTTCATTAGACGGTATCCATTGCATAGAATGCGGTAAATGCGCAATTGGCGAACTAAGCGCTAGTTGTAAAGAGCTTGGCATCAGGATGTACATATCGCCAGGAGGGACCTTCACGGGACGAATTCTTATGCACTGTCGGGCAAAAGCGGTAGTAGGTATTGCGTGTTACCCCAATCTGAACGAAGGCATGTTAAATACAAAACTTATTGGTGTGCCATCACAAGGCGTGCCTTTAACAACTCAGGGATGCGTCAATACCACTGTAGACTATGAAGCGATAATAAACAAATGCAAAATGCAAATATCAAAATGATCACTCTAATATCTTCCTCGACATATGTGCTGATAGGCGAAATTTTCATAATCTTTGTTATTGCAGTGCTCGTGCTAATTTTAACTGCTGTATGCTTAGCGATATATAAAAGAGGCCTATTCCCGAGATTCACGCTCTTTGTGCTCAATCTCTTCTACCAACCCGCCAAGCTATTCCTCGGTTACTTCAATATAAATCATATAATCGTGGACGAAATAGGCATTGCACTAATGAATTCGCTATACAAAGCCGCCTATGGAAAGACACCAATGGCAAAGCGAATATTGTTCCTGCCTCAGTGTCTTCGCGATCTCGAATGTCCAGCGAAAATATCGCCACAAGAAGGTGTCATCTGCAAAGAATGTGGTAGATGCGGGATTGCGGAGATTAAAAGGCTGTGTGATGAACAGGGCGTTGATATTTGTATCGCACCAGGCGGTGAATTTGTTAAGCGAGCAACAAGAGATAAAAAGCCGCTGGCTGCAATTGGTGTTGCATGTCAACATGACCTTTACGAAACAATGCGATATGTTACCTCGAAGGGTGTGCCAATGATAGGTGTGGTGCTTTCAAAGAGCGGTTGTGTGATGACGGAAGTGGATTGGGCGGAAGTGAAAGAGAATTTATTTTATAGAGTGAATTAGCTATAAACAAATAGAATTAATTTGATACCAAAATTAAAATACGATGCAACAGTATGATGTGATAGTTATAGGTGCTGGTCCATCAGGAGCGATAGCAAGTAAAACTTGTGCCGGAAAAGGCCTTAATACTCTACTTTTGGAGAAGGAAGGAATCCCCAGGTTTAAACTCTGTGGTGGCGCTGTATCAACGAGTGCACTATCACACCTGGATTTTGGAATGAAAAAGGATTTGATAGAGCGAGAATGCTATGGTGCACGAGTTCATTTTAAAAACCATCAAATAGAAGTAAGAAGGAAATCCAGGCTGGCGATACTTGTATCGCGCGATAAATTTGATGCGTACCTCGTTTCAAAAGCAGTTGACGCTGGTGTTGCGCTTCATGAGGCTGAAAAAGCAACATCTATAAAGCCAGAACAGTCAAGGATAGTTGTGGAAACAAATAAAGAGAAGTACAATGCAAAGGTAGTTATCGGCGCTGATGGTGTTAATAGTATCGTCTCTAAGTATGTTCGAGATTCTTATAAACCTTATGAGTTGGGCTTTTGTATTGCCGCGGAGATTCCTGCTAGTAATGAAGAAGTTGATGAATATATAGACAACGCTATTGATATTCATTATGGAATCACTAACTTTGGTTATGGTTGGGTTTTTCCTAAAGAGAAGCATTTCTCTGTTGGTGTGAGTGGACTCCTTCCCAGCATGAAGAATTCACGTGATATTTTTATAGCTTTCATTAAGAAATTAGGATTTAGCACTGATGTCGTTACTCATGCACATCTAATTCCTGCTGGTGGCTACGAAAGAGAAGTATGCTCAGACAGAATAATCTTGGTCGGCGATGCGGCGGGATTTGTCGACCCTTACCAAGGGGAAGGAATAAAATATGCATTTATCTCCGGTAAATTAGCAGCCGAGCGAGTTGTAGAATCATATGAGAATGACGAATTCTCAAAATCGGCATTGGATACCTATAAAAGAGCATGTTATAGCTTGTTTGGAGAGAATTTAAAATATTCGTTACGATTAACCAAATTGATGTATACTTACCCAAATATCTTCTTTAGACTTCTTTCATCTAATAAAATTGTTCTAGATAAATGGTTTGAGATTCCTGCAGGGCGAATGGAATATAAAGAATACATAAGATGGCTTATTCCACGAGTACCTTACTACATGTTAAAAACACTATTGCCGCTCTAATAAATTAGTAAGCTAGTGTCTCCACAATTTAGCAGTATACGCTATGGATCCGAGGATGGACTTTGCTGCAAATCAGACGTATGTGTTGGCTATGGTTTTGGGAACGGGCATGGCGGCCAATCAGGTACGGGAGTGGTAGTGGGCACCTTTACCACCTTCCCTATTTCTATTTTCTCTGTGAGATTGAACACAGCGATATACTCTTCAGAAATTCTTGTCCTATTTGTTCTTGCACCTACAGGAATAGAGCCATTGAACGAAGTTTCAAACGCCATTGACGACTTAGTCGCAGTTGTAACATCCTTCATAGAGACGGCATCGCTTATCTTCTCATGTATAGCAGTGCCGGCCTTTTTGTCCTTAGCGCAAATGCCCTGGGACGGGGTCACGTTTGACCGGGAGACGCATCAGAATACCTTGGGAAAAGGCATAATCTGTCAGATCATTGATCAAGAATATTACACTGTGTGGCCATGGAATCTTGCCACAAAAGAGCTCATCTGGCCCATGCCATAGCAAAGCAAGTGTAACTCCAACTGCTCCCAGAATGACATATAATCCAAATTCTGCGTAATTTTTTTCTTCTGGTAATCAAGAAGATTTAAGCACATGTATTTCGTTATTGGCTCGAACATTGCGACTGAATCAACACCCTATTTTTTATATATAAAAATTTAATATCTTCTGAGAAGAAGAAAATGGGTAAGATAATGGAAAAACGGACATTGTTTACCCTGTACTTTTCCATATTTGCTGCGATATTAGGGTTAAGTATTATTTCTCCTATATTGCCAATCATAGCAGAAGATCTTAGAGTCACTGGTGTTTGGATGGGCATGATATTTTCAGGCTTTGCCATTTCCCGTGCGATTGTTATGCCTATTATGGGTGGATTATCAGATAAATATGGAAGAAGGATTTTCATCGCATCAGGGCTGCTGCTTCTTGCTGTGATTTCACTCCTTTATCTCTTAGGCCATAATGAATATACACTCACAGTAGTACGATTATTGAATGGTCTGGCTGCAGGGATGGTTATTCCCGTTGCCATGGCATATGTAGGAGAGGTAGCCCAGGAGGGAAAAGAAGGCAGAGCTATGGGCACATTTATAATGATGTATTTCTTGGGCGTGGGTGTGGGACCTCTTTTAGGTGGTTTCCTCTGGCACTTATTTGGAATGACATCGGTATTTTATGCGATGTCTGGTATCAGCGCAGTTGCATTTTTGCTTGTGTTACCTTTCTTGCCGGAAGTAAAGAAACCCAAGGCGAGTAAAATAACAGAAGGAGTGCCGAGCTAAATGCATAATATCCAGTTGGTGAAAATCCAACCTGAGGAAAGGTTAGCCGCCAGCTCAGAACTGAACCTTGCGCCCAGCCTGGTAACAGGCTGTGGTGAAGCCAGGGGAATGGGATACTGGGCCGCAACGCAAGTGAAGGAATCCAGCCACGAAATATTTATTGTCCCGGAGGCCGACGTTGTCTTGTTGACGGAAGGCAGTACTCTCATCGCCGATAGTCTTATTGGGACATGGCAAGGCGATGCGAGCCCGGCGGGGTCTAAGACCGTGGCACGGTATCAAATGGATATTATGGAAACTCGGGAGACCCAGAGTGTTCTCCTTACAGGAGTATGTCCTATCAAGCCTATAAACGGTAAGACTGTACAGACGACACTCTGGGAGTCGGACCAGTTCATAGTACCGGTGATGTGGGGTAATGCCCATAGAGGGAAGGGACTGGCAGGAGCGCGATGGACCGGCAGGGACACACCCCCCATACCCAGAGATGGGCAAGGGGTGTCAACAAAACTGTGGTCCATAACTCTACGAGCCAGAGAAGATCCAACCTGCAAGGTTACGTCTTTAGCGCACTTACTAACGGCGGATTTTCTCAAGGAATGTTTCCGGGAATTAAAGAAAGATAAAGCTCCCGGCATTGATGGGGTAACATGGAGAAAGTATGAAGAGAACTTAGACGAGAATACAGAAGATTTGGTAACAAGATTGATAGCGAAGCAATACCGACCACAACCAGTCAAACGAGCCTATATACCGAAGTCAAACGGGGAACGAAGACCGCTAGGAATTCCATCTCTCGAAGATAAGATCGTTCAGTTGGCGATAAAGAAAATTCTGGAGGCTATCTTTGAAGAGGACTTCTGTGACGTATCCCACGGGTTTCGACCCAACCGCAGTTGCCATGATGCGCTGGACATGGTTGACATGATCATCATGACCAAGCCGGTTAACTCTGTGGTGGATATGGACATTACGAAGTTCTTTGATATGGTAGATCACGAATGCTTGATGAAATGCCTGAAACAACGTGTAGTAGACCCAAGTTTGCTGCGAATAATCGCCCGGTTCTTAAAATCGGGAGTGATGGATGAAGGAAAATATCGGAAGACTGATAGAGGCACTCCACAAGGAGGGATATTGAGTCCGATACTTGCCAACATATACCTCCATTATGCGTTGGACCTTTGGTTTGAGAAAGAGGTGAAGAAGCAGCTAAAAGGGTTTGCACAGCTAGTTCGTTATGCAGATGACTTCATTGTCTGTTTTCAACACGATGATGAAGCCAGAGCGTTTGGGAAAGCATTAAGGGAAAGACTGGCTAAATTTGGACTGACAATTTCGGAAGAGAAGAGCAGAATCATTAAGTTTGGTCGCCATGCCTGTCAGCAAGCAAGGAAACAGGGTAAGAAATGTGCAACTTTTGACTTCCTTGGTTTTACGCTCTACTGCGATAAAACCCGTAACGGTAAATTTAAAGTGGGGCGAAAGACATCTAGCAAGAAGTTCAGGCAGAAGATGAAAACAATGAATCTGTGGCTAAAGGGCGTTCGAAATCGCATGAAATTAGAGCTATGGTGGCCCTTGTTAGCACAAAAGATGACTGGACACTACCAGTACTATGGTATAAGTGGCAATATACGGGGATTGCAGAGTTTCTACTATCATACGGCGGAACTCGCCTTTAAGTGGATAAACCGGCGAAGCCAGAGGAAGAGCTATAATTGGAGTCAATTCAATCGTTTTCTCTCTTTCAATCCATTGCCAAAACCGAAGATATATCATTTCTATGCCCTATCCAAACAAACGTAGAGGATGTACTCCTGAAGAGCCGGATGAGGGAAAACTTCAAGTCCGGTTCTGTGAGGGGGCTCATAGTTACCTCGGAGCCAATACTCCAATAGAAGGTGGACTATGAGCCCTACTCGACAAAATAGAGCTTTTTACATTGGTAGCTCTACTTTGTCTATTATTTTTGCTATTTCCTTTGATAAGTCCACTGACATTGCTTCCATAAATCTACCTGGACTTGGACTGGAAGCCCACCATGCGACATCAGCATCCAGGACTTCGCCACTTCCATCGAGCAACTGCACGTAGAATACGCTACCGGAAGGCGTTGAACCCAAGTTTGGAATAGAGAAGCTGATATTAATCGTATCATTGTAGCCCGCTGGTATAGGCACAGACGTTACAAGAAGCCAAATGTCAGACTGCGGAACTCCCCAGTACCATTGGAACGTTACATTGTCTTCGGTTGGATTGTATAGGTCTATGGTGATTGTAATTGTATCGCCTGTCTTATAACTAAATTTGTCTGTGGTGATTGAAACAGTTGGTTTTTGTACCGGTACTAATGGTAAATAATCTCCACCATTTGCTATATTACCAGAAGAATTGTACGGAATCTGCGTATCTCCGAGTCCATCTCCATCTGTATCCGTTCCTGCATAATCGCTCCAGTAGTTTCCACCAAGATAAGGTCCGCCAACGATGTTCGTACCCAAAGTTTTTGTTATGTTCCAGATGTTGTTTCCATCGTCCCGTGCATTGTCCGTATTGTTGAAGTAGTTGTTGTAGATCAGGTTGTTGCTTGAATAATCCAAGTAGATGCCGTATTCGTTATTCGAGGTTGCAGTGTTGCCTGAAATGGTATTGTTGCTGGAACCCTCGAGTTTTATCCCGTCCTTCAAGCTGTTGCTGACATTATTGTCTGTAATGACGTTGTTGTCAGAATCTTGTAGTTTGATGCCATCAAGAACATAGGTGTTGCTGACAGTGTTATTTGCAATGGTATTGTTGCTAGAATATTGTATAAGGACGCCCGAATAGCCATCGCTGACATTATTGTTTGTAACGGTATTGTTGTCAGAACGGTCGAGGGCGATGAGGGGGTAATTCAGACTGTTGTAAGCATTGTTGGCGGTTATTGTGTTGCCACTGGACATCCATAGGACGATGCCATAACCGACATGGCGAACACTGTTGCCTGTAATGATATTGTTGCTAGAACTCCAGAGCCTGATGCCATCAAAGCAGTGGCCGATGCAGTTGTTCTCTATTCTTGAGTTACTGGTGTTGTAGAAATGAATACCATCGCCATTTTTTGTTAGGTTCAGGTCTTTTACTGTGACGTTATCGCAGTTGATGCAGTAAACCGTGCCTGCATTTGTGGCTGAATCTATAACGTTGTCAGAAGCATCTACAAGGTAGTAAATTGGCTTGCCATCCACGAGATTGCTAATATCAATGTCATTGTCAAGCTCTGAATAACTAAAACCTTCGGCTTCAAAGTTGTACATGTTGCCAGACATCAGATTATTCCTTAGAGTGTTGTTGCCGGATTTATCGAGACCAATGCCCATCGCGAGCACCCCATGGTTGTAGCTGGCGTTATTGCCTGTAATGGTATTACTGCGGGAATAATCGAGGAGGCGGATGCCATAAGAGTTGTAACTGGCATTATTGTCTGTAATGGTGTTGCTGCTTGAGGACTCCAGACGGATGCCGAAGCAGTTGTCCGAGGCGTTGTTATGAGAAATATTGCAGTGATCCACGTTATCGAGGTATATTCCAGCACAACCTCCATGGCAATCTGTTGCCCCTTTTACCGTGAACCCGCTGATGTTCACGTAGTCCATGGCCACATTGAATACGTGTTCGTACGAATCTGCTGCATTCACAATAGTCGAATCCAAGCCATTTTCCGACCGAATCGTCAATCGCTTGTTCACATCCACATTCTCGTTGTACGTGCCATCTTTCACGCAAATTGTATTTCCTTCGGTTGCGTTATCAATTGCATGTTGTATAGGCGTATTGCTGGCATTAAAGTCGCCGCTGGCACGCCACCAGCCAGTTTCGTTTACGCAAATGTCACCGCCGGTGCATGGTGGGTCCTCTGCACTCGCAACCGCTGTAGTAAACAGAGCAAGCACAGCAATAACTAAAATCGCTGTTACAAAACTTTTCTTTAAACCTTAACTCCGCATCACTTAGGGGATATGTCGCATCAAATACCCCATAATATCTTATCTTTTGCTGATCAAACACTAAATAGGACAGATACCTTTGTCTTTTCCTATTCCCCCTATTGGGAATA
>WSZT01000015.1 GCA_013139985.1 Candidatus Methanophagales archaeon
TTTGAGAATAACCGCTTTAGCAATTCCAATCGCTTGATCTTTGCGAATGCACTTGCCATGTCTGTATCCAGAATGATTACACTATCCAATGATTAGCTCAACTCCTTTGTTGATCTTGGCCTCTGAAGGTGCTTTAACAATCCTTTTTATCCCTCTCTGCTCTAAAATGTTTTTGAATCCTTCTGTGGACATGCCCGCAATTTCTGCCGCCCTACTCAATGATATTTTCTCTTCTTTATACAATTCTATTGCCATCTCGGTTTTTAGCGCAGGTCGTACCTCCAACATCGTCCTGAATGCCTCATCCAGCAACTTCTCTTTGTCTTTGTAATAACCTGCACGTATGAGGCTATTTATGCCTTCCTTTATCACGTCTACGTCCATTGACATGTTATATCACCTCTTTTGTGATTTTTAAAACATATGCTCCTTTTTATATCTCTTGAATATACTATAATTAATGGTTTATTTAAACTTTTACATTCCTTCGATTTTTTTAATTTCTTCTTCGCAAAGTGGATTTCTGGCTTTTTGATTTGGGAATACATTTCTCACAAATTCATGGTCTTCGTCATAACCAACAAAAACCACTGCCGATACTCTTGTGCTAGATTGAAATATCCCTGAAATATCTCGATTTAGGTATTCATCAATAATTACACCGGTTTTACTATTTTTAAAGATGGTTAGCTGAAGTTTTCCGTAAAGTGCGCATAAAGCATCAAACATCGGAGCATTATGTAATATAATGACATTTGGTTCGTTTTTAGGCAATTGTCTGTTTTGCTTTTTATGTAGTTTGCTCTTTATTCTATCTATATCGCCAAAACCGATTCTGGCGGGTCCGGGTTCTACACAGCTCACAGATGCATAATCAAGATAATCTCTTGGGTGAAACATAATTTTTGCTTTCTTTTTTGGGTCATAAATGTCTTCTGGCTCGTTTATTCCATCGAAATCATACCAATCTTCGGAGTTACTTGGAGAAAAGTAATAGGTAGTAACGGGCTTTAAAATCATTTTTCTTTCAAAATCAACAATTCTCTTTTTTATTGTTTTTATTAATGGAGACAAGTCATCTTTTTTTGAAAAACTCTCATTAAACACAACACATATTGAGAATCGGGACTTTATTTTTTCAATCCTATTATTAATCTCTTTAAAATACACATCTAACTCTTGTTGTTCTTTCGATAGCCATCTATTTGTTATTTCAAAGTTTATCCAGCGATCTTTAACCTTAACCTTCAAATCAGGTCCCTTACCAGGAAAACAAGGTTCAGTGATGACTGAACGGTTTTTATTACCGAAATAAACTGCCCATTCTATTTCAGGTAATGTATCGTAAAACTCACTTTTTAATTTACCTTCCAAACTTTTCCGTTTATCTTCTCTTTTTGGGTCTTTTTCAATGATTTGTAAGACCACTTCGAGTTCGTCATTGAGTTTGCTAAGTCTTTCTGATCCAAGGTTGTTTTTTATATCTTCAAAACATTTAACACCTAAAAATTCTTTCAGCGTGAAGTATTTGTCAGTATAACTCGATATTTTATCTTTCACTTTCCACCACCTTCACCTCCTCCTCCGTCAGCCCATACAACCCATAAACTAACCTGTCAATCTGCGTATCAACCATCTTTATCTGCCGTTCATAAAGCTCTTTATCTTGCACCATTCTTGTCTCGTGGTATTTCTCCTGCAGTTCGAACATCGTATCCACCAAAGCTACAAGTTTATCGTGCTGTGCTTTTTTGGAGGGGTTTGAGAAGTCTATGTTTAGTTGTCTAAGCGGTTTGCTTAATGTGAGCCTCTTATCGCCAAATTCATTGATCAAATAGTGCTTTTATGGTGGACATTTTTATGACCTCTTTAACTTTAGAAGCATATATTTGTATTCAGGTGAGATAAAGATCAAAAGTTTGAAAGTCGTTTCAAATATCGTAAACGCTATAAGTAAAGCAGGATATAAAGAACGTTGTATTCTTTTTGTCATATCTGAGAGTTCATGAAATGTATATTTACCAACCACTTCCTCTTTTCCCCTGCTTGTATCGATAAGCACTATTTCACCTTCCTCATCGTCTATACGAGTGTTCATGTGAGACTCAGAATGGCGAATGTGGGGATCTATAGACTCTACTAACTTAGAATACTTTTGTTTCGATTTAATTGTCTTAACATTTTCTAAATATGATAAATAGGATTCAGGGTTTTCAACACCATCTGCTACTTCAATAGCGATACGCAACATATTTATAAACTCAAAACTTGACTCACAAAACCGTCTGTACATATCTAGAAGGTACTTTATACCAATAGAGCCTTCAACAACTTCTCTTTCTGCTAACATTCCAAGCAGGTCATTTGCATACCAGTAACCCTGTTCTGTAGCACTTCTTGCATTATTTACAATGTCAAAACTAAGGAAATTTTTAAAGACTTTATAATCTTCAATTGCTTCAACAGGCTTGCCCACCCTCATAAAAGCCATTCGTAAAATTTCATCTGTGAGCAAATGGTATTCAATAAAATCTCTATTTGTTCTTTCTATTTTTTCTTTATTCTTTAAATATTCCTTTGATAGAAAAAGTGTAAACGCAAAAATCTCAAAATAATAGGTCTTTAGTTTTATAATATCTTTATCCTTCTTACCATATTTTCCGGCTATAAATTTATCAAATATTTTTTCGATGTCAAAATCAAAGACAAAATTTCCAGATTGTACCTTCTTAATTGCAGCTTGTAGTTTCTTTCCATCAATATCTCTCAAAAAGTCCATATCTTCGTAATAAGCAGCGGTATTTTCTATTTTAGTAAATTGAAATTTTCCATTGGTATTTGCGGTCTTTTTTAAACTGGCAACATAATTAAAAAAATCTTCACATGACGACTGAAGTATAATCTCGTCTGAACCTTTTGTTAATATCACTTCCGCTATTGCCTCTTCACCACGAACACGTAAACTAAGCTTAGAAACTTTGTATTCCTCAAAATATATCAAATTCATCAGTTTTTCAAAATCTTCGCTTGCCATCTTTCCCCTTTTTCTTCTGGATGTTCTAAACTGATTTGTTTCTTTGTTTTATATGTTTTGATCAATAAAAATGTATAGAAACACTGCAAACATTCCCTTGATAAATAAAACAAGGATAATAGAATTAAAACCAATTTTGGGAGGTTATTTTTCTTCCACAATATCTATCTCTTCCTCCGTCAGCCCATACAAATCATAAACCAGCCTGTCAATCTGCGCATCAACAAACTTTATCTCGCTCCATTCTTATCATTTAATTAGGATTCAACATAAGCGTTCTCTATTTATCAAGTATTTTAAATTTTGATGTTATAAAAAAAAATATATGACAAGTCCAACTCATATTGGTTTTAATTATTTATAAACTGTATATTCAGTAAGGTGAGGTAGAATGGCAAGAATAAGATTAAAAGAAAGAGATGTAGAGATAGAAGTAGAGGCAGACGAGATGCGAATAGCAGAAGAAACTTTTGCAAAAATCGCAGAGGGTATTGCCGGAGCATTTGAGCATTCTAAAGATGCGAAATTGTATAATGCCATAAGTGGTGCCCTAAAAAAGGAATAGAAAACTAACTACGAGGGAAAGGACAGTATAATAACCTTCTTTATTTTTTGGAGATGGTTAAGAAGGTTCGTTTGCGAGCTTTCCCTTCTATTTTTTACATTTATTGCTTATTTTTGGTTTGGGTCCAGAAGGTATATTTAGACCCACTATAATCTCTTTTGGGAATGAACCACGTCAATGTAGCCTGACAAGTGATTATGCTTTTGAACGGAACCAACTCAGGAGGATTCCTCTAATCAGTGACTCAGCCTCCGGGATAGGCATCGGCTGCGCTGGTGACGTATACTTTTTGCTGGCGTGACGTGCGTAGTCGCCAAGGGCTGCTCTGCTTTGAGCAGTTTGAGTGAACCGATCTAACCCCTTCTTAGTCGCCCAACCATTCGTCGTGATTGTTTTTTTTTGCCACCCACATCATCTTTAATGATTTCATATACCTTGTAAAGACTGCCCCAGGTATTCTCTCTAAAAAAATGAAGTGAGTCAGCAACAGCCTTATCGCCCTTGGCGAGACTAAGCCAAGATTCGACGTTGCTGGGCTGTGGAGCTATTTGTTGTGTACCATTTGATGTAGTTACTGTTGCGCTTACTTTAGCTCGAGCTGCGATTGTGCCTCCAAGATAGGCATAGTGGTGACGGCTCCCATCCTCTTTGATAAGGGTCACACCATCTTCGAAAACGCCACGAAAGTTGTGAATATGAAGCTTCATTGCTCCATTTAGCATATCGATGATTGCGATCGCGCGTTCCCGCACCTCATCCGCCGAGCTAAGTGAGTCGAAGTCCGACGATTTCAAATAGTAAGAACCATTCTCTTCGATGACTGTGTATTCTGGAGAACGCAACAGTGATGGAAAGTCCTCCAAATCGAACTTCTCGCCCTTTAATCTGACTAACCAGTTTGGCATGACAACATCCCCCACGATATTTTATTTAACACATAGGGCATATAAAAAGCTATCACAACAGAATTTATTTGCATCCTTCCTTATTTCCCCCTGCTTCCCTCCCCCACCACCTTCGCCTCTTCCTCCCTCAGCCCATACAAATCATAAACCAACCTGTCAATCTGCGCATCAACAATCTTTACCTGCCGTTCATAAAGCTCTTTATCTCGCTCCATTCTCGCTTCGTGGTATTTCTTCTGCAGTTCGAGCATGCTCTCCACCAAAGCTACAAGTTTATCGTGCTGCTCTTTTTCAGTTGGGTTTGAGAAGTCTATGGTGGGGATTGGGATTTCGTTAAGATTGTTTGCGTTAAATCTGCGATAATGCTGTAATTTAGCTGGACATACAGAACGTAGATACTGTGTTATTAGTTTTGAGTTTAGAATTCCTATCAAGTAATAAATGTTTCCCCTATCAATTATAAATGCTGGACAATTAGCGCCATTAAATGCAATATTTTTTTCTAATAATCCAACACAAGCATCTTTTGCAACACCTTTAATAATCAATTTCTCTGGTTTTATGTATGTAAATCTACCTGGTCGTAAAAACCTATACCAGTTTCTACCTCTAGCATATTCTTTACGTGAGTCTTTTCTTCTCATAAGTTCTCCTTTGCTTTTTAGCAAATATCGGTAAACGTTCTTGTATTTCTTTAATTCACTTTCCTGCATTAGTACAGCATTTCCATCTTCATTCTCTTTATATGGATAGATTATGACAGAATTTGGAGACACTTCATTATATCGTTCAATTTCTTCTCCTCTGTAAGCATAAGGAATTAATATATCCTTTTCTAGCCCATATTTTTCTGCATTATCTGCCTTAAGTACAAATACTTTGTCCATACCCGTCAACGCACCAATATAAAAATGACCATAAGTGCCTAATTTCTCCGACATAATATTCTTTTTCTCAATCCATCTGTTGAGATCAAATCCACCTAAAATCCACCTATCATGTGCTAATATTTTGTAGAATAGTTTTATTGGTTTGGGGCTCTCAATTCCTTTAAGATTCAATAAATCTCTTTTTTGTATTTTAACATAATTTAGATATTTCTTTTCTTTATTCGAGAGAATAAATATAGCGGGATATGTAGATACTTTGTGAAAAACGGGCAAGCTGCCAAAGTCTATCATTTTTTCTAAATATCCCTTTGAGAGAATTTTACGAAGTCCTTCACCATAATCTGTAGATATCCACTGAGAAGTAGAAATAAAACCAGCCAAACCATTTTCATTCAATAATTTAAGAGATTTTTCTATGAAAAGAACAGATATATCAACTTTCTTCTTGGCAGCTTCGAAATTTTTAAAAAAATAATCAATTTCATCATGAGATAAGCGCTGTATTCTAACATAAGGTGGATTCCCAATCACGCAATCGAACCCGCCGCGTTTCATAATCTTTCCAAACCCCTTCACATCATCATCCCAATCGAACACATTAATTCGTCTCATCTCCGCTTCATCGAAAAGTGTTCTCTGCTCCATATCGTAAAAATCCGGCCCGATCAACGAATTCCCGCACTTGATATTAGCACCCAGATTCGGCAGCACACCCTCCAAGCCCAATTTCGCTTGCTGATCTATACTCTCCCGGCTCTCGTGCTCCAGCACCTTCAGCAGCAGACTCATTTTCGTCACCTCAACCGCCTGTGAGTCTATATCAACGCCAAAGATATTATTCAAAAGAATCCGCTTCTTCTCTGCCGTCGTCAAGTACCACTCGTTCTCGCGAACCTGAAACACCGCCTCTTTATGCTTCTTAGGCTTGTTGTTCGTGTACCAATCCAGAAGATACCGCAACAGATACGTATATGCACCAATAAGGAAACTTCCGGAACCACATGCCGGATCCAGAATTTTCATATGTGCAATCTCTTCCGGCGTCTTTCCCGCAATCAACTTACCAACAGTATTCTTCACAATATATTCAACGATATACTGAGGCGTGTAATACACCCCACCCGCTTTTTTTACTTCCGGCTTCGTCTCCACCTTCGCCTGATGCCCAGCCGTCAACCGGATGACCTTACCCAGAAACTGCTCGTACACATTGCCCAGAATCTCAACACCGAGCACAGAGAATTCATACGGCGACTTCGGATAATACAGACTCTGAATGATCGTCTTCAAGACCTTATCATCAATCATCAAGGCAGGCGTTATCATATCAGTATCGAAATCAAATATCCCGCTATCGTATTTCGATTCCGCCAGCCTAAAATGGTTCAGCAAGTGCATGTACACGTCACCTGCTTCTGCCTTCGTCTGCAACTGCCCATAATGCTCGATGCCGCGATCTTCACAAATCCGCAAGAAGATTAGCCGGTCCAACAACTTTTGCACTGCATAGTTCAACTCGTAGATAGAGAGATCAGGATTCCTTAGCGCGATATTCTTAGCCAGCAGCTCACGCCAGCTCTCTATCTCCTTCAGGAACTCACGATCTACTTCCGCAGTGCCCTTCTTACCCTTTGTTGATTGCGCGTACCGGTCGAAACTGCCCTTGAGTACCGCTTCCTTTGAGAATACGTTGTAGATCTCGTCAAATTTGTCGAGATACTCGTCAAACGTATAGTATGCAATCCGACCTATGCCAACTTTGTCATTTTGATTGGGCTTCATCTGACAGTTGAATACCGAGAACTCCTCGAAATCCGTAACAATAGATAGCGGTAGTTTCGCGCTCCACGCATACCGTCTCAGTTGATATGAGGGGCTGACGTCCTCTTTTATGTTTATTGCCGGCTTCTTCGCTTCCACGAAGAATTTACGCTGGCTGCCGATTCTGAAACTGTAATCAGGTGCTCTTGTGGACAGTCCGACTTTAATTGTATCTTCGAGAACAACCTCCTTGTATTGTTCCGCGAAGCCCTGCTCATTGCTCACGTCCCAGCCCAGAGCTTCAAAGAAGGGGTCAATGAATTCGCGTCTTACCTGTGCTTCTTTATATGCTGACCGCTTGTAAACGTCTATGTTCTCCCGGAACCGGTCCACGAGCGCGCCAATCTTTTGCCGTGCCTGCTCTTTCATTTTGGTTTTGTTCGTATAATCTTTTCCTGAATGCAATCAAAACGATTTATATTTATTTGTGTATATATATATGCCATATATAATACAATATATAAGGGGTGATAATATTGGAGATTGCTCTTAGCCTTCCAGCGGAATTAATAGAAAAAGCGGATATTCTTGGTAAGCTTGAATACAAAAACCGTGCA
>WSZT01000133.1 GCA_013139985.1 Candidatus Methanophagales archaeon
TTTTTACTTCACCCCCGCCTTTTCCCTCAGTTTCACGTAATCTTCTTCCACCCTCGTCTGTATCGTTGCGATAGTATCATCGTTAAGATGCTTGAACCGCCCTTGCTTTTTTAGATACTCTGTTACGGGTTTCAAGTCCGGTAAATCAACGCTTAAGTTGTACTCGCCGTTAATCACTTCATAAAGTGGAAATACGCCTGTCTCCACCGCCAGACGACCCAACTCTATCGTTATATCTGTCGGAGATCGCCAGCCAGTAGGGCAGACAGACAATATATGAATATACGCCGGACCGTCCATTTCCGCTCCACGCTTCACTTTAGCCATCAAATCAAGTGGGTATGAAGGACATGCAGTCGCAACATATGGTATATTATGTGCAACTGCGATTTCAGGCATGTTCTTCTTCCATGTCACCTGCCCTATGCTGCTCTTCTTACCTACGGGCGCAGTGGTCGTCCATGCACCGTAAGGAGTAGAGGAAGACCTCTGTATGCCCGTATTCATATAAGCTTCATTGTCATAACAAACATATAAGAAATCATGCCCTCGTTCCATTGCACCGGACAACGCCTGTAGGCCTATGTCCGTAGTGGCACCGTCACCTCCGAACCCGACAAATTTAACGTTCTTATCTGCTATCTTTCCTTTTCGCACCCGCACTTTATATGCTGATTCTATACCTGACATCACTGCTGCTACATTCTCAAATAGCGTATGTATCCATGGCATTTGCCATGACGTTTGTGGCAATAACGATGAGAAAATCTCTATACAGCCCGTTGCAGTAACGATTATCACATTCTTTCCCAGAGCTTTACAGACATGTCTAACCGCAAGTGCCTCCCCACACCCAATACAGGCACGGTGTCCTGACGCGAAGTTCTCTTCCGTTGTGACCTGCCGCGGCACAAACAAATCCTCTTCTTTCTCCATCTCTATCTACCCCCTCCTTCCCTTACACCGATAATCTCTGTTTCAACTTCCTCGCCCCGCTCTATTGCCTTCACCTTTTCCTGTGCTTGCGTTACCATATATTTAAATTCCGAAATCTGTATGTCCCGGCCGCCGAGACCACCGATGAATCCCACTATCTTCAGCTCTTCTCGTTTATTATACAATGCCGATTTTAACTCTGAGCAAACAGGACCACCCATTCCAAAGGATATTGCTCGGTCTAAGACTACTAACAGATCGAGTTCCTTCACTGCTTCGCGAAGCTCATTGAATGGGAACGGTCGCCACAAACGCAACCTTATAAGACCCACATCTACGCCTGCTTCTCTCAGTTCATCCACTGCGAGCATTGCAGTCTCACTACAGCTACCCATTGTCAAGAGCGCAATTCTCGCACCGTCCATCTTATAGCTCTCCACAGGCGAGTAATGCCGTCCGAAGATCTCGCCAAATTCGTCCCAGATCGCCTGTATTTTAGATCTCGTATTGTCAAAAGCCACTTCCTGCGCTTTCTTCGTCTCCGGATATATGAACGGTGGACCATAACAGCCCATACTCACTGGCTTGTCTGGATCTAACACGAAAGGGTGCTCGTAATCAGGAATAAAACCCGCTACTTCTTCTTCTTCCGGCAGAACCATGTCCTCAATTACATGAGAAAGATAAAATCCATCTATGTGCACCATCGTTGGGAACAGAACGTCTTTATCCTCGGCTATCCTGTATGCGCATGTTGTAAGATCGAATGCTTGCTGATTGTTCTCGGCGAACATCTGGATCCAGCTTATGTCGCGAAGTGCCATCACGTCTGAATGATCGCACCAAACGGAAAGCGGAGCCGACAATGCTCTGTTCGCCGCCACTGCGACCACGGGCAACCTCATCGAAGAGGGTATATACAACACCTCGTGCATTAATTCCAGGCCCTGACCCGCGGAACATGTAAAAACACGCGCGCCAGCCGCAGAGGCGCCTACGCATGCACTCATTGCTGAATGCTCTGATTCTACACATATAAAGTCCGCATCCAGATCGCCGTCTGCTACCATCTCCGATAACCGTTCTACAATATGCGTCTGTGGTGTGATTGGATATGCTGCAATGACATCGGTGTTTGCCATTCGAACCGCTTCGGCAACGGCAAATGAACCTTCTAAACCCACTATCTTTCCTTTTGTCATCTTCTCTAAAAACCCTTTCTTTAAAAAAGTTTTAAAAGCTTTACCAAAGAAACAATATACTGTTTATATGAAATAACTTTCGTAATCCTATTCCTCTTTCTCTTCGACCATGCTTATTACGCTTCTTGGGCATTCGTGTGCACAGATTCCACAGCCCTTGCAATAATACAGATCGGCTTCGAAATAGCCTTCTTCATCTTCATGGATGCACGCTTCCGGACAGTAGATATAGCATAGCCCACATTTTATGCACCTTTCGTTCTCGCGAATCGGCCTCTCCGATCGCCAATCACCGGTTTTATAAGACGATGCATTTCCCGGCTCTGTAACTACAAAGCCGATCTCTAAATCTTTCCAGCCTAATCCTTCTCCTCCCATCTTGCTTACCTCTTTTCAATAATAACAAATGCACATATTTATACTTTATTTAACCTTTAAAATTTGCTTAGCTCACCACCGCCCCCGCATACGCTTCCTTCATCGCTTCGATATTCTTCGTAGCAACTTTACCAAAACGCTCTTCCAGTGGGGCCTCTAATGACTCCAACTTAACTATTCCCGTTGCCTTTATCATCGCGCCTAACATGGTGGTGTTAACGATAGGCAAGCCCAGGACCGCTCTTGCGATGCTCATTGCATCCACGGTCGCCAACTTATTCACGCTGAGTTCTGATTTCATTTCGTCATGCGATTTCATTGTATTGATCACCGCAGTCCCGTCCTTTTTCAACCTCGAAACGACATCGCCAACTTGAAGCAAACCCGGATCGAGCACGATCAGCACATCGGGCTCTGTAACCTCAGCCCTAATTTTTATCCGTTCCGTTTCACTCACGCGCAGAAACGCAAGAACTGGTGCCCCCCTTCGCTCCGGCCCAAAAGAAGGCATTGATTGCGCATGTTTACCTTCTGAAATGGCCGCATGTGCGACTAATTCCGCTAATGTTACTGCCCCTTGCCCGCCCCTACCATAGATACATATTTCTATCATTTATTTCAACCCCCTTTTATTCATTTATGAAAAATTACAGCCTATCCAAGAATCGCCCCATCCTCTCCAAAGCCTCTTTTAGTTCATACTGCGATACAGCATAAGAGCATCTTATGTATCCCTCACCGCAATCGCCAAATACGCTTCCCGGTATTACCACCACCTTCTCCTCCATGAGTAGCCGCTCTGCAAATTCTTCCGAGGTGAGTCCGGTATCTTCAATGGACGGGAAGGTATAAAAGGCACCTTTTGGCTCAAAACAGCTCAACCCTAGCTCCCTCAGCCCGGCCATCATCAATCTCCGCCGCCTGTTGTATTCATTTACCATCCTATCCGTCTCATCATCGCACCGCAGCGCTTCTATTGCCGCCATCTGTCCTGTAATCGGTGCACAGAGCATTATATACTGATGTATCTTCATCATCGCTTCTATTATCGCATTGTTCCCAGCGGCATAGCCTATTCGCCATCCAGTCATTGCATACGCCTTGGAGAAACCATTCAGCAGTATTGTCCGCTCTTCCATTCCATTAAGCGATGAAAAGCAGGTATGTTCTCCTTCGTATGTTAGCTTATCATAGATTTCATCGGAAATAACAATCAAATCGTGCTCAGTTGCGACATCGGCTATCTCTTCCAAATCTTTCTTGCTCAGCGCTGCCCCAGTAGGATTATTAGGATAGCTCAATATAATCACCTTTGTTTTATCAGTTATTTTTTCCGCTACTTCTTCCGCTCTCAGCTCGAATTTATCTTCAACTCCTGTAGCTACGCATACTGGAGTCCCACCAGCAAAGACTGTGCATGGCTTGTAACTCACATAACATGGCTCATGGAGAATAACCTCATCACCAGGGTTGATGATAGCACGAAGCGCGAGATCAAAAGCTTCGCTTACTACTGTCGTTATAAGTATTCCGCCTTCGGGGTCATAAAACACACCACTTTCTTCATAAATCTTATCAGAAATTGCCTCTCGTAATTCTAAAAGGCCCCAATTAGATGTATAGGACGTATAACCTTTCTCCAACGAGAATATACATGCTTCTCTTATACTCCAGGGCGTTACGAAGTCAGGCTCTCCGACACCTAAGGAAATCACACCTTCCATACGCTGTGCGATGTCAAAGAACTTCCTTATCCCGGAGCCTTCTATTTGGCTCACCCTATCTGCTATTACGGTCATAATGATACAGCTAATCTTTTACCCTTCGCTTCCGCTTCGTATATCTCTCCATACTCTTTATAAGATTTCAGTAAAAAATTCGTTACTGTATTACGAACTTGTTCTAGAGGTGCTATCTTTTCCGCAACGAAATACGCAACTTCGTGCATCGTCTTTCCTAATACTAACACCGATAGGTCATACTCGCCGGAAACCAATCGCACCGACTGCACTTCCGGGTATTTTGAGATCCGCTCTGCAACGGAATCATAGCCAGTGCTTCTTTCCGGACTGATTTTTATATCTATTAACGCTTGCACGGTATCTATGCCTGCTTTTTCATGATTTATTACCGCTTTGTATTTTATTATGATCCCTTTGCTTTCCAATTTCGAGATGATTCCCTTTACCTCTTCCTCTCCCATCCCCGCCATCCTCGCTATCTCCTTATCGCTTAGTCGTGCATTCTCTTGCAATATCCCAAATATTTCCTTCTCTTTACTGTCCATTCCGAATTGAAATTCACCTCCTGCATCTATAATACAAATTTATCCACAGCCTTTATAAATCTTGAGGTTTATTTTATATAGAATTGTGTTTATTGGATTATCATGAGATGTATAGAGTACGTAGTTTGAAAATGAGGTGAAAAAGAGACATGTTTGACGAACCTATAATAGAAGCGAGCACGAGAGAAGTTGTTACTATAATGCCGGATACTTCGATAGCGAAGACCATTGCCATTATGGAAAAGAACAAGTTTCACAACCTGGTTGTGCTTGACAGTGCTGAGATATACATGGTGAATATATTGGACCTGCTCATTGCATCCAATCCCGAATCATACGTGGACGAATTTATGTTTAAGCCCCACTGCATACATAAAGATACGCCCTGTATAGATGCGATATGTGAACTGACGGATAGCGGTCAAAGAGCAGCGCCAGTAGTTGATGACAATGGAGAACTCGTTGGGATTACCACCGACTATGACATTATGAAAGAAGGGTCGAAATCCCAGATCCTGAAAGATACTAATGTTACAAAAGTAATGACTCGAAGCCCCGCCTGTGTAGAACAGGGCGAGAGCATAGGTAAAGCGAGAGGTATCATAAGGAAGAACAACATAGGGCGAGTTCTTGTTGTTGATGAAAATGAGGATCTAGTTGGCATAGTCACAGGTGGCGATATTTTAAAGCGGATTTACAAGCCAAAAAGGAAGATGACCGTGGGGGAGGTGAAAGGTGAGAATGTACCCAGAATGGGGCAATCGGTCTCTTCCATCATGAGTTCACCCGTAATTTCTGCTGATATAGATGCAAATCTTGCTGATGTTGCGAACTTGATGCAAACGCACGATATACGTGGTGTGCCTATTGTAAAGGATGGTGTGCTGAGAGGGATCGTGACGATACCAGACATAATGGGGTATCTGAGAGAGCTTAGAGCGGAGGCAATGGTGAAGGTTGAGATACAGGGGACTCTCGATGATGAATATCAGGAACTTGGAGAGAGGATCATAGAAACAGAGGTAAGGAAAATCGCCAAGTTCGCTGACAAGGTGCACTGGATAAAGATAGTGATAAAAAAGGAGCGGGACCGGGGTGGAGTCCCATATTATAAGATAGGTGCACATGTGAAAACCCAGGATAAATTGTACGTTGGCTATAGTGAGCCCGGCGGCACCCGAACAATGATGGCAAAGCGAGGTGAGGGCGACATAGTAGTGAAAGAGGGAAAGAGGAGATGGGACTTCGTAGATGTGTTGAAGGATGCTTTAGTATCTGTTGAGAGTCAGATAGAGGAAGATAGGGGTAGAAGGCGGTCGAAAAATAAGCAGTATTTTTAAATTGCCACATCCACCACATCCAATTCCTTCACTTCCGCTTCTGTCCCGAGCAACTCACTTAAGCTCGGGATCGTTCTTCCATTATCGCCCGATATGAGCTCCTTAATATACAAACCGCCATCGCATTTAAATTCCACAATCGGCACTTCAAAAGAGACCAACCTTGCATCATACACTTTCCTCTTTCGCACCAAATCGGCCCTTCTGTGTACCACTCTCAGTGGTGTCCTCTGTTCTATCACGGCACCAATTAAGTTATCCAGAGCAGATCTCAAATCTTCTTCTAGCACGCCCGTTTTTAGCGACACAACGGCCCTATAAGTCTTATCAACCTTAGCATTTTTTATCTTCGCAACCGCTTCTCTTTTCACATACTGGAAGTTGAGCACTTCTACTTTATCCTTGTTCTCATCATTCACCTTATTCTCTAACCGCTTCAAATCAAGTTCCCTCAGTTTTGGCTCCTTTATCTCCATCACAAACGGGCGACCGGAACCGAGCATTCGAGCATCTATGTCCTCTCTGCCACTACCGTGCAACACTGTAACCACACCACCGAACTCTTCTAATATAGAGCCACCTATCAGCTCCTCGACTGATTCCGCATACATCTTACCGGTGAAATCGCACCGCTCACAGCCCTTACCACGACACACGCGGCATAACCATTTGGTCTGTGGTATCCCCCTTTTGAACTTCCTGTATCTACCGTAAATGAAGACCGAATTGATCTGCAACTCCACCTCTTCCGTAACGAGATTTAGAATTACTACGAGATCAGGTCTATCGAAATCGGCTATTTTACCTGTTTCATGCTCTATTCTCTTGCCTACTTCTCTATTCAATTCAGACTTTAATGGTTCTGCATAAGCGGCCCCCGCAATCTCCCATAACAGCTCTTCGTTCTCCAGCAGCATCCCGCTTACCTTTGTACCCACCAGAAAGGAATCGAATTCGTATCCCTTCAACGTTTCCAATGCCTTTACTACCCATGCATCGAAATTCTCAAATAGGCCATTACATAACCAGCATTTACCTTCTTTTAGATCCGCTCTCAGAACGCTTCGTAGTATCTCACCTCGCTTTTCGTTTGTTAGGCCTGATGCGATCTTTGCAAATTGGCGGCCAAGGCAGTTGTCGCAGATAGGCCCTTCGTTTATTATTGTTCGCGCTGCTGCTATTATCTCTGCATTTTCTAACGCTTCCGTTCTAAATGGCAGTTGATGTGGAATTTGATTGTTCATTCATCTTACCCAAAATATTTTTTTTACGTATTTATCCCTTTCAGTATAATATCTCCTTCATTGACATCAATATCATTAGCAATAACCCAGCACTTTGCCTTTAGCAGGAAAAATATTATAGGCTGTTTTTCGTCTGAAAGTCCCTCATAATTACCCTGACCTTTACTTATTACCAATTTCGAGTTCTTATATATCTTTTTGAATTCCGCATTGCATGTTTCAAGAACAGTTCCCGGTGCACTTGTCCCGGATGATAATATAGTTGCAACTTTATCAATTCCCGCTTCTATGGCATCTTCATACGTCACGTCATTTATAGCGGGTATCGCTCTAACCACATATATTACTGGCTTTTTCATCTCCTCTATTAAAATTCTATCGAATACCGATTCACCGGCATTGTCACCAATATACAGAATCTCATCGGTTTTATCTAAAAGCGCCTTAAATTTATCGTAATCGAATATTGCAAAATCCTTTTTGAGTACAATATCTATCTCCTCTTCGATATTGAAGTTTCTATTCACGCCAAAGTCTATCACGTTACCAGCAATTGCGATTCTTATCGCGGTAAGGAGCTTGTCATTCGACTTTTCCACTTTATTCTTCAAAGCGGGATATAATGCCAATGCTTTCTCTGTGCTCGCCCTTTTTAGTTCTTTGTATGGATCAAATACGCCCGTAATTTCCCGTACTTTCTCGTATATTAACATTCCCGTTTCCGGTGGGCTGCTTTCAAGAGGAATATCTCTTAGCATCAGCCCTATTTCATCCAGGAGCTTTTTTAGTTTCGTTTCATCTCCCGTTGCTATCCGCCCTGCGCGGAGTGCTTGATTAAAGAAACAGGGGATACAATCTAGATATGTTCTCATTTTATATCACTCATATATATCATTCCTATCATTTTATCCTAGGACTATATATAAATTCTTCTTTTTGTGTATGAACTTTTGTGGATTCAAAAAGAAAGCTTGACCAAAGCAACATGATTATTTTTGCTTCGCAAAAAAACTACGCAATTGGTTTTGGTGGAGTTCCACTTCACCAAATAAACTATTTTTTGAATCAAACCATTTTCGGCAGTGATAAGCAGTATGAAGATGGCTTCATCTTGGCGATAGCCTTGACATTAAAACACACTTGAGGAGGTTATTGCCAACCACCATTTGAAGCGCTCTCAATGCGTAAAATTCGCTTCATCTCATAATAGCCCTATTTCTCTATTTTCTTTATTTACACCAGGTGGAACTTAGCCACTTCTGTGAGTTCTCCTTTCCCTAACAGGACCACGTTCTTAACGCAGGATTCGCAAAGTTGATACACTCGTATGCCATCGTTGCCATCTACGAAAGGTTTAAGGATGGTAATAATCTTCTCAAGTGTCTTTGCATCAAGCAGGCACTCAAAAACGCTATACTGCACCCGCTTTCCATAGTCCATGAGCAAATTCGCTACGCTACGCCTCGTTCTTCCTCCTGCTCAGCGGTCACTCAATTATCAGGAAAGAGTCACTCATAAGATAAAAGAATTGTAGAGACTGTCTAGCAATTCAAAAACTGAAGAAAAAGAAGTACAAATAGAGCTTTAAATCTAAAAAGAAGGAAAAGATTTGTTGCCAAAAGCAATTGTGAGACAGCCTCTGTAGGGACTATTTTTAATCTTATTCTCATTCCCTTAAAAAAAAAACTAAAAGAGTTGGATGAGAAACGAACGGCTCGCCATCATTTAAGCCCGAGCTCCTTTCTGATTAGCTCGCAAATTCTATGCCTATTTCTTTAGTCTGCGTCATAGTTCGGTGTGAACTCTCTTCCACCCCCATTAAGCGGTATGCATCACGAATATTTTCTTCTAAATCTTCCAGAGATTTGCCCTGACTAAATACGCCGAGAACTTCTTTCAGTCTCCCTATATACCAATCGTCGTCTATCCAATATTCCAATGTAAAATGCCTCAACAGATGGTCGCTTCACCCCCTTATTCCTTTTGCATTAGTGATTATTATATGTTTAGAGCATAATATTAGGCCCTTCGCTGTTTCATGTGGGTAGATGTAATTATGATGCTGTCAAACAATCCAAAAACAGAAGAAAAAGGGGGTACAAATATGGCTTTAAATCCAAAAGGACTTTTATATCCAAGCTAGTTCCCTGTATCAGTTAAACCCTATATCTTCACCCCATATAATCCTTTACACCCCATGGACCGCCTTCAAAACCAGCGCACCTCTAATTTCAACTCCCTCCTCGCTCAGCACTACCTGCTTACCATCATTTAAATATTATCTGAGCTATGCCATCAAAATACCATTCTTCAGACATATTATTCCTTTTCCTTAGATTTCCATGCCAGGCCCATCCCCTGCGCAGGTATTACCCCGCTGCTTCGGTACTATGTGCAGGTCCGACAAACGATTAAAAAGTTAGATCAAACCGCTTCGCAGCTCCCAGAGAGTCATCGATAATTGCTAAAATCGTTGTTTTCTAATAAGCCACTTCCACAACGGAATGCACATTATTGTCTTGTCCTTAACCTTCAATTCAGATTCATAATCCCCAGTTATTATGCACAGATTTTTGCACTCAAACTCGCTTGAAACCTTTAACAAAGCTTCCACTTCTCTTTTCCCTATTTCGGTTCTATCCGCGGCATAAGTCACTTGAATTAGCTGTTTGACTGCCAATTCTTCTTTTAAAACGAAATCTACTTCGCGTTGCTGATAATCGCGGTAGTAATAAATATCTAATATTGGTCGTTCATTTTGCATCCTTTTTAGTTCTAAGAAGACCGCGTTCTCCATCAACCTACCTGTATCGTCAGAAAATCGGAAGAGTGTCGAAATACCGGGATCACAAATATACACCTTTCTTGGCCATGACTCTTTTACATATACCGTCCCGGAAATCATATTCACAAAAAACACAGCCTGCGTATCTTGAAGCTTTTCTATGTAACTATAAACCGTATTCTTTCCAAACTTCTTCCCTTCTGATTTCAAAAAGTTCACTATTTTATTCACACTTATCTCCGATGAAAAATTCTGAAACACAAAAGAGAAGATAAATCGCGCTATATCCAAACTCTTTAACTCGTGCCTTTCAACGAAATCTCTGAAAAATATCGTATCAAAATACTCCTTCAATATTTTTTCCCGCTCTTCCTTAAGCACAATCTCGGGAAATCCACCGAGTTCTAAGTATTCTCGCAACCACTTTTTTATCTTCGCCTTCTCTATCTTTGTGAAAACGTTTTTGAGCTCGACTTTTTTCGCATTTAAAAACTCGCTAAATGAGAAAGGTAAAAGAACGTATGTGAGCGATCTTCCTCTCAATTGTGTTGCTATTTCTCTGCTCAGTAACTTAGACGAAGAGCCGGTAACAAAAATGTTGTACTGAGTTCTATCAAGTAGGGTTCTCACCGCAGTTTCCCAGTTATCCATGTTCTGTATTTCATCAAGAAATATATTTTCCGGCTCTCTACCCGTAATTTCCGCAAATAAATTTACAATTTCTAGAACTTCATCGAATTTTACCGTCAATAAACTCGAGTCTTCAAAATCTAAATACAACGAAACTCCTTTCACGGGCTTCATTAACTGGAAGAAATAATATGTCTTTCCCGCTCGCCTCGGGCCAACTATAGACATCACTTTGCCTTATATTTGGGTCGCTTTAAGTTCTCTTGGTACTAAAAAGGGTAACTCTTTACCATACCAATCTTCTATATACGCTTTTATCCGCTGTGTTTCCATAATAACCTAATAATTAAGACAATTTTATATGAATATCTCTCAATAACCAAGAAAACTTTTTACCTGCTATCTTTGTTCCTTGCTTTTTATCAAATCCCACGAAAATAACACCTGAAGAAATAGCCGATGCCAGCAACGAATCTTATCTCTTCGTTCCTTAACACCTCACAGCCTCGGCCTATTGATTCCGATACGTCTTTGCCCAAACTGCAAGACATCAGCTCGTTCTTTAATAGGCTGACTACATCGGTATATCTCCGCTCTACTTCTACTGCATACCTACCGTCGTCAATAAAAATCGGGTGAGTAGACGCATATATATCTTTGAACTGTTCAGAATGATATTTAGAAGTAACAGGAGGACCCGTATGCTTCTTTAGCCGCGGTAGAGACCAGAGGAGCAATTCAAATAGCAAAAACGCTTTGCCGCCTTCTACCGCTACATCGCTACCATATACCTTGAATCCATCACGTTCTATCATATCTGTGATAGATAGCTCAGCTTTTCGTAACTGCGGGAATAATATGTCCTCTACCACTTCAGGCGCCTCAAACAGGACCATCACGAACTCGGTGCCCCGTCTCTTTACCCGTTTCACGAATTCTTCTGCACTCATCGGATCTGCCACACGCGGTAGGAAGAATGACATCTGCGGCTGTGCCAGGAACTCACGTGCGGCATCTATAAACCGGCAGAAGGAATAATCCGATACGGCAGCCGCTACATTCCTGTTCCTGTCTACGGGATCTATAACTATAAGTGGGTCTTCGCCTTTGTATTTGCCTTTACCTTCCAGATCGATTCTTTCGCCATATCTCCACCGTGATGCGTTTAATAAAAGCTCCACAAACGAAGAATAGTTCAGGATGAGCAATTCACAGAGATAGCCTGAGAAGCCCTTTCTCCTTAGCTCGGAGCCGTAAATATCCAAGCACATCATAAATAGCTTTAGCAATAGCACGTCATCCTCAAGCCCATGTATTCGCTCCATAATATATCCGTTATGAAACGGGGTCCTATCAACTGCGGATTTCAATGCAGATGCGTCTTTTACCGCGAAACAGGGCACCAGGTCCGCCTCGTACTCGGTTCTTCCTTCGGAATCGTAGAAGTAAGCGTGTATATAAGGATGCGAGGCATATCTCTCTTCATACCTATCGGAAATGCTTTTTGCTAGTGCAAGCCCATTATCCTTTAAATCCTCTTCTGGCACGTCCTCTGGAAACATGATGAAAATATCTATGTCCGTCTCGCCATGCACCCATGTATTTCTGGCAGTTGAGCCTACAGATACTGCATGGGCTTCTATACCCAGCTCCAATGCTTTCTGGTTTATCATATTGATTATACGAGTTGTTACGGCTTTTACTCTCGCCCGCTCGGCATCATCCGGTCTTATCCGCTCTATGACCTCGTCACATATCCGTTTTATCTCCGCTTCCTCTTTCATTGTAAAAATCAATCGTGAATTAATCTCCAAAAGATGAATTGTGATGGAAATATTTAAACATGTTCGAGAGGTTGAAGAGATGCAATAGCGGAGTGCGAGATTTTTGATGGCGAAAGTTGGTTAATGAGGTACTATAAGATACTACTAATTTTAAGTGTGGATACTCACATGACCCTGTTTTTGGTTCGCCTTTTCATTTGCCAAGAAAACGAGTGATTACTTTCTTCAAGCCACTTTATCCTGTTTTTTTCGTTTTCAGAGATTCTGTAAATCCGTTTCTTAGTTTTCTTGTCTACAACACGCCTATTTAGAAGTCCTGCCTTCCAATACCGTTGTAACGGCATTCTCGCATTGTGAATCTCCATATCAAAAATGTCAGCAACCTGCTCTGCCGTAACTTCTTCTCCTTCCGCCTCAACAAATTTCAGGACCTCTAGTTTTCTTTCGTTCTTCGCTACCAAGGTAACATCAACTCTAATTTATATATAACCCAATGTGACTTAAAGCTTTCCCCTAGCAGTTACCGTTTGATTAACCCAACTCCTTAAACACCCTTGTGGTCCGTTGTTCTCCCTATTAGCAATTAATAAACCCGTTACCTTGTTAAGCTTTTCTTAACTTTTTAGTACCAAAATAGTCATCTTCATCGGGCATACGTTAACGGCCGGACAATTTAGTTCTATTTTACAAGGAGCTTTTTAGTTTTTCATAGTCTTGAGAATCTTCTGTACTGCCTTCTGTCCTTCTTCTGTAATTTTGACTCTGTATGATGGTACGCCGGAAGCACTATCTTCTGCGGAGACTTCGCTGATTTCAATAAGTCCTATCTGATAGAGGAAATTGCAGTTTTTCTTAACTGTGGTGTTATTAGCTCCAACAGATTTTGACAATATGTAGAAAGAATAAACTTTCCCATCGCTTAACTGCTTCAGCACCCTTTTTTTCAACCCATCATTAATGTTTAACTCCATTTTGTGTTGGAATTAAACGGCTACCTTTATATGCAGTAAGTACACATCCAAAGTGGGACTAACGTGAACACGTTAGCATGCATCTGCATCTTGCAGCGAGGGCACTTTAGAAAATGTGGAAAGAGAGGGGCATAAGGGGCATAGCTATGCTGGTTGCGCTATTCTTCTTGATAGCCTTTTTAGCGATGCCTACGGTTTTGACATCAAAAAGCGATAACCGTGCCGGTAGTGATATAACTGAAGCTAAATCTTGTTTAGCGGGGGACTGGACACCAAAAAATCATACGGAAACGCAAGGAGGATTTGGAGAAGCAGTTGTTGGCACAGGCAACAACATCTATGTTATACGCAGTCACAGTACGGGTTCCTCATATTTTGGGGAATATGATCCTTCAAATGATTGCTGGACGACACTTAAAAAATGGGGTGACTTATCGGATAGTGACTTACCACGACCTAAGAGTGGGACAGCTCTCGCTTGGGACAGTAACACTTATATCTATGTCATGTTTGGAGGTGCGCAGAGGGATAACAACAGGAAATATTTTTACCGCTATAACATCACAGATAATAGTTGGGCGCCATTGACTGATACCCCTTATCCTCAAGGTGCGGGTAATGCTATAACGTGGTCCGGATACGATAATAAAATATATGCGATAATGGGTAGTAATGAACGCAAGAAGAGCTATTTTGCGTGCTATAATCCATTCTCAAAATCATGGGAAAATCTAAATCTGACTTGGATAGTCACAGATGATGGTGCGGCATTGGTTTGGGCAGGGGGGACTTATTTGTATGCGTTACAGGGAGAAGTAGGCGAAGACGAGAATCAACCGATTACTAACTTTTCTAGATACAACATCAGCACGAATTCTAGCGGAACTTGGGAAGATATGCACCCCATACCGGAAATTGAAGGTGTTGGAGATGGTGCTTCTTTGCTTTGGATTGGAAACTGGATGGATGACTATGCAAATTATATCTTTGCTCTTGGTGGGGGAAGTGGCCTAACGGGAGAACCACCAGGAGAAGAAACACCTGGAAACAATTCATATACTTACTGTATCTCAGAAGATGAATGGAACGAGCTAGAGTCCATTCCTTGTCCAATAGGGGAGTATGTCGGGAACAGGTTAGGTTTCGCTAGGGGGAATATCTATTATTGGCAGGGCACCCCAACCTCAGAAAAATGGATTTGCGGTGGAAAGGCATTTCTTATGTTTGAAATAAACACTCCTCCTGAAATAACTTACTATGCACCAGAGTCACCTGTAAACGATTACGTAGGTGCAAGCAGGTCATTCAATATCACAATCAATCAAATAGTAGATGTCAGATGGCAGATAAACGGTACAGAAGTTCAGACCAATGCGAGTGTAACAGAAGCATCATACATGAATACGAGCGCAGTTAACGGAATCTGGAACGTTTCTGCGATTGTGTGCAATGCTAACAGTACCGACATGCAGACGTGGGATTGGAGAGTCACATCTCCTTGTTTCATAGCAACAGCAGCATATGGAACTGCGTTGCACGAAGATATAGAGGTTCTGAGAGATTTCCGGGATGCATATCTGACGTCCAATCCAGCCGGTAGAGCATTTGTCAAGAGTTATTATGATGCGAATCCACCGCTTGCGGATGTGATAAGGGATAATGAAAGACTGTGAACTACTGTAAGGGAGGGTTTTGTTAAACCATTAGTGTATATCTCGAGGAGATTAGTAGAATGGGCGAAAATGGAGGGTAGAGGGTAGTGCCCTCGGGTATCCATTCAATAACAACTGATCCATGCATGATTTCTAAAGTCCCGTTTAGAGCACTATACACCTTTCTTTTTCGCCCAATTTTGAATTGTTGGACCGCCTCTAGATATACAAATACGAAAGCTTTACAAAAGAAACATAGTTCTTATAATAACATGGTATCGAAATTCTCAGATGTTGCGGTGGGGCTTTCGGAAGATAGACTTGGTTTTCGGGATTATGCAGATGGCGTCATCGCCACCTTAGAAAGTCTATCGAAGGAAGACACGCCGTTCACCATTGGTACCTTCGGAAGTTGGGGTTCCGGGAAAACCAGCTTCATGCAGATTATGCAGGAACTATTACAGGACAGGGGTTATGAAACAATATTTTTTAAATCCTGGGAATATTGAAATGAAAAGAAGCCCTGGATCCCATTTATGATTAAGGTTGTGGACGAGCTTTTTAAAGATGAGATAGATAAAAAGGAGTTGATACGGAATATATTTCTCTTTTCTACTGATGTGGTGCTGCAGACCTATACTCAAGGTAAGCTATCCACCGGTGAGATTATAAAGCTCTATAAGGGAAGTAGAAAAACTAGCCCCTTTAAAGAATGGTCGAGTAAAGATGCGAAATTAGTAATCGAGCGTGTAACTAAGATAAAAGAGTTCAAGAATAAAATAAAAGAAAGAGCAGGAGAGTCGTGTTTGTTTAGTATTAACATAGGGGTATTAGATAAATTGTTCCACTACTGTAAATTGCAAAAAGAAGCACTTAGTTGCAAATTTAACCTTTACCGGCTAAATAAATACGAAAAGAAAATGAATAACGACACTATTCCAGAAAAATTGAAGAAGAAATTCGAAACTGAAGGATTTCCACTTTCTGATAATGCCACTATTAGGAAAGAAAGAGATGATGAATGGGCGATAACGAATGGAGAAAGGATATACATTGTCAAGAAAGAGGATGGAAGGCACAGTCTATTTTTCCAGTGAAATTGCTATATCCTTGAATTTCACCGCAGAGCACACAGAGAACGCAGAGGCACCAGAAAGATCAAGTAATTGCTGAAACGGTCATAAAGCTCTGCGTACTTGGCGATCTCCGCGTTGATAAATCGCAGATTAAGAATGGGGCGATTACTCGCCCCTTCTCATCTCAGAACGGTACGTGAAAGTTTCCCTTCATACCGCTCAAGCATTTCATAACCCTTTCTGTATCGGGCAGCAGTTTGTTTCT
>WSZT01000134.1 GCA_013139985.1 Candidatus Methanophagales archaeon
GCACGTTCTCCTTATTGTTTTGTGCTTGCACTATAAATATTAAACCAAAATAGCATACATCCGGTAAACATTCTTCGCCCATTCCTTCAATACTCTTTAAATTTGGTTTTAATCAAAACTTCTTCTATTCTTTTCAGCATCTCTCCTGTTTGAGATCCGTGTGTGCCGGAGCCAACGCCTAAGTGGTAATCTGGCTCTGGAATATTTAGTTCCTCAAAGAAGACATTGTTCATCTCGTAATCGTAATGCTGCCCTGTGTGGATCAAATAATAACGTCGTCTAACTCTTTTCTTAATTCCTTTGATAAGGGTGCGCACTTGATGAAATTCGGTCTTGCACCTACTATTGATGCTATTTCCATCTTTTATACCTCTTTTAACCACAGATTAACACAACACTTTTTCTTTTTACAAAAGAAAACCTGTGCTAAAAGAAAATCTTTATTTGATAAACCTTTTCTTTCCAAAAAAAGGTTTCTTCATTTCTTTTTGCGAAGCAAAAAATGGTGTAAGCAATTTTAGTAAAGGTTTTTGCTTGCAAAAAAGAAGCGTAAGCATTTTTTTAGTAAAGGTTTTTGCTCGCAAAAAAGTTTAACGTAGCCTAAACCCATTCCGATTACTTCGTCCAACAATTTATCCACCAAGTGGCTTCCAATAAAACCTGCACAGCCAGTTACTAATGCTTTCATTTTTTTCTTTTTTAACTTTTAATCCTTTATTCTATTCCCAAACTTAGCTTTAGTTTTTTATCGACTTTCATCATTGTTCCATCATGTAAATGTCCCAACCTTCTCGCAACGAGTCTGCGTGGCATAGTCATGATATAATCAAGGCGGGTCGTGCCTTCTGCGTTGCACCTTCTGAGGTCACAAATGGAAATGGGACGATAACGACATCACCACGATCATAGTTCGTAGACATCTTCCTCTTCGCTATCCCAAATGTTCTTTAGTGCCTCTTGCTGTAGCAACAAAGAACCCTCATTTATCTGGCTTTCGGCATCTTCTTCACGCACGAGTCTTAAAACCAGAACATCATCCTCGCCAGCCAACAATTTAAACCGCATGCCTGTCCTCAACCGCATCTTCTCGACGATTCGCTTTGGAATTGATAAATACCCCCCTTTCGTGATTTCTACGTATAGCGTCATCTTTTATCTTTTCACCTCTATGTTTAGTTTTATATCATTACACATTAAAATACACTTTCTTTCTAAAGAAAGAACCTGTGCTAAGAAAGTTCTCTTCGAGAAAAGTTGTTCTTTCCGCAAACACTTTATTTTTAAGCATCACAACCCCTTATAATAAAACCCCTTTCCTTTTACTGCTGCTTCATCAAACATGCCTCTTACATCACACTTTCTTTCTAAAGAAAGAACCTGTGCTAAGAAAGTTCTCTTCGAGAAAAGTTGTTCTTTCCGCAAACACTTTATTTTTAAGCATCACAACCCCCTACAGTAAAACTCCTTTCCTTTTACTGCTGCTTCATCAAACAGCCCCCTTACATCAATACACTTTTTCTTTTTATAAAAGAAAACCTGTGCTAAAAGAAAATCTTTAAAATTCATCATGCGCCACAGCCACAATCACACCATCCATTTTAATTTTCACATCCAAATTATCCAAAGCCGTCACACCAAACCCATCTATCTCCTCCTTGCTGAGTAAAGGGTCATACCCATATGCCTCAACTCCAAATTCATTCAACTCCTTCACCATCTCCCTCACCGGCGACTCCCTCGTATCACGATCTGCGATCGGTAATGTGTAATCGGTAACCAGTAACACGTGATCGGTAATGGGTGATGGGTAATCCGTGAAGCAGTCTATGCCGATTACTTCGTATCCCTCTCTTAACAATCGTTCTGTAAGGTGCGAGCCAATGAAGCCTGCACAGCCGGTTACTAAGGTTTTCATTTATATTTTACCTCCAAATTATTTATACTCTCCTAACCTAAGATGTCATTAGCCCCTATTATAACAGTCATGTCCTTATCCTCTATATTCCTTATCAGTTTTACCATCTCACCCTTATTTATTATCTTCTCCACCGCTATTCTTCTCAATATATCTTTCAGATTCAGTACCTTAACCCCTTTCTCTTTACAAAATTCTACCGCTCTGGAATCATTGGTTATGAACACGCCGTTTCTACATTTTGCAATTGCAATTCCTTCTGCCTCGCCCAGATGTATTCTATAATCGTGTAAGAAGTCCTCAAAAATGCCCCTTTCCTCTCTCTGTATATTAATCAGCTCAATACTGCTTTGCATAACCTTATCCGGAAAATCAAAACCATACTGCTTTACTTCCAGCAATTCATTGTATACCGATGCCGTAATCACCAGTTTAGCATCTGAGAATAACTTTTCCAATAAGTCAATCCTGTTAACCTTTGCAAATGTACTTATCAGATCACAGTCTAAAACTACAATGCTATACATCAAAAACCTCTTTTAAACGCTTATCGCTCTCTTCTTTTGTTCCACTCACCTTTATTTTTATTCCCCTGCGCGATAAAACCTCCCTGAATTCTTCAAGGTTCATGCGTGCAATCTCCGAAGCTTTCCACAGGCTTACCTCGCCGTTTTTGTAGAGATATATGGCAATCTCTCGCCTTAGTTCTGGTTTTTTCTCTAATAATGCTCTCACAGCATCTGCTATAACCCCTCCTTCGGTTTCATAGTACCCCATCCCAACAAGAGAATCAATCTCCTTTTCAATTGCAGATGACATCTTTTTATCTTTTCACCTCTCTATCTAGTTTAATTATATCACTTCACTTTAAAACTTTGCGGTAATGCCGCTACTATCTCCCGTAGATAGATCTCAACTTCTTCTCTTATGTCTTCTCTCTCCAGCGCGAAATCCACAATTGCTTTTATTTACATACCCCTGCTTATCTCCAGCATCATACCTCTTACCCTTGAATTTATAT
>WSZT01000092.1 GCA_013139985.1 Candidatus Methanophagales archaeon
GTCACCGAATTGGAAGCCGGAATCGGCCGCCTCGCGGAAAGGGCCGTATAAAGCCGAATTGTATTTCGCTGCATATGACATGATAGCAGTATCTGAGAATCCCTCGTCGTCTAGTTTCGCTCTTATCACCTTTACCATACCGTCCATCATGCCAGAAGGGGCGACAATATCCGCACCCGATTGCGCTTGACTTACCGCTATCTTGCCCAGCACTTCCAGTGTTGGGTCATTGAGCACTTGTCCATCCGTTATAAGCCCGCAATGCCCATGTGTTGTGTACTCACAAAGACATAGATCGGTAATAATAACAATATCATCAATATCCTGCTTTATCAGTCTAACAGCGCGTTGTACCACACCTTCGTTATTGAATGCTTCCGTTCCTGTTTCATCCTTACTCGCGGGTATTCCAAACAGCAGCACTGATTTTATACCCAGCGAACGTGCTTCTGAGACTTCCTTTATCACTCCCTCTATTGGGTGTCTATACTGACCGGGCATGGACTCAATCGGTTTTTTGGCTGCTATTGTCTCGTCGATGAACAACGGGAGAATCAGGTCGTCTACGGAAACCCTGCTTTCTGTTAATAGTTTCAAAGCTCTCAAACGCCTCAGCCTAACTTTTGGGTACATATATCTATTTATCCAGGAGCTCCTAATAAAGTACTAAAGGAGGTATGACTAAAAGAAACTTTTCTTTTAAAAAGAACGCTTTACCATACCAAAGAAGATAGTATTTTCCCCGAGAGGTTTAAATACCTGCAACTCAAATAATCAAACCATGTCAGAAGTAATCGAATGTTTATATGAGGACGGAGTGCTTAAACCCTTTGAAAAGATAAAGCTGAAAGAAAAGACAAAGGTTAGAGTTACAATTAAACCAAAACTGAATCTCCATGAATTTGTCATGGCACAACTGCCAGAGGAGAAAATAAAGGAACTTGAAGAGAGGTTCGAAAGTGAAGATATTTGTTGATACCTCTGCGTTTATCCGGCACTTTTACGGTCTAGATGATGCAATCACGCTTTTGAATTTCGCAGTGAACGAAAACGAAGCTGTTATCGCTCATAATGTGATTGAGGAGACTTTCTTCAAACTTTTATACTTGACATGAACAAGGAGATTATTAGCGATTTTGCGGAAATATCATTTGATTATACCTTGCTTCCAAACGATGCTTTGATAGCTGCCACATGCAAATATCATGGAATAAGGAAGAGTATCACTTTTGACTCAGATTTTGAGAGTGTGGAGTTCATTGAAATTATTGATTAAGAATCTATCCAAAAATGCGTAATGGTTATCGTGAGAGGATAGAATATCTTAAATAGTATAGTGGCACATATATAATTGATTTAAAAGTAAACTTTTGAGCATAGATAAATGAAAATAGGTTTCCTCATCAACCCGATAGCGGGAATGGGCGGGTCTGTAGGACTAAAAGGAACGGACGGACTGGTAGAGGAAGCGCTGATAAGGGGTGCTAAACCGATAGCATTAGAACGAGCGAAGAAATGCATGGATGCGCTAAATACCGACCATTTTATTCTCACTTGCTCGGGCGAGATGGGCGAAGATGCGGTAATAAAACAGAGCTATGAAGTGCTATACTCGTTCGATGGAGCGAGCACGAGAGAAGATACAAAGAGCGCGTGTAAGCTATTTTTGGATAACGGGGTAGAGCTACTGCTGTTCTGTGGTGGTGACGGAACGGCGAGGAATGTGTACAGCGTAATCGGAAAAGAGATCCCGATATTAGGTATCCCGGCGGGTGTGAAGATGCATTCTGCGGTATTTGCAATAACGCCAAAGAGTGCCGCGAAGTTAGTCGAGCATTTTTCAAATGCCCAATCAGAATTGCGGGATGCCGAGGTAATGGATACAGATGAAGACGCATACAGGCGAAACGAGCTGCAGATGAAGGTATTTGGGTATGCACGCACACCTTACGAGCCGGTTCTGGTACAGCAGGGTAAAAGCCTGTTCCAGAGTGTGAGTGAAGAGCGAGCGAAGGAGGAGATTGCAAGCTTCGCATCTGAGTTCATGATTCATGATGAGCTTTACATCTTAGGTGCCGGAACGACAATCCATAAAATCGCGGAGTTGCTTGGCCTGGGCGAGGAGAAGACGTTACTTGGTGTGGACGCAGTGAAAGAAGGAGAATTAGTCGGGAAAGATATGAACGAGCGTGACTTGATGCTGTTATTGGAGCATGAGAAGAAAGCGAAGATAATGGTTAGTCCTATTGGCGCGCAGGGGTTCGTATTCGGACGTGGTAGTCAACAGATAAGTGCAAAAGTAATAGAAACGGTCGGTGTGGCGAATGTGATTGTGCTTGCAACACCGCACAAACTGAGTGAAACGCCGGTTCTTATGGTTGATACGGGCAGTGAGGAGCTGGACGAAAAGTTGAGTGGGCATATGAGTGTTGTTTGTGGCTATCGAATGGCGCAGAGGAAAGAAGTGAGAAAGGGGTGAAGGGAAGAAGTGATTTCTATTCGCAAGATAGCTAATCGTAAAAACCACGAGATTACACAAGATTAACACAACACTTTTTCTTTTTTAGGAAAAAAGAAAACCTGTGCTAAAAGCAAAAAAAGTTCTTTTGGTAAAGCTTTTCTTTTTAAGAAAAGGTTTGTGAAAATCTGTGTAATCTTGTGGTTTGCTAAACATCCATGAAAGATCTTTAAATGCAATTGCCGGAAACATTGACTTATGCCCTACGAGAAATTCAGGAAAGAGGTAGAGAGGATACTGGAAGAGAAAGCGGAACCTGTAACATGGAACGAGATAAAGGGGAGTTCGACAAAGCTAAAACAGAAAGCGCCGTATCATGTGTATGTGCAGAAGCTACAGGGTGACATCGGGCTGGTGCGATTCAAACGTGGCCAGAAAACAGCTTGGGCATTACGGAAATGGTTTGAG
>WSZT01000247.1 GCA_013139985.1 Candidatus Methanophagales archaeon
GCTTTTGCTCTCGCTATGAGCGGTTTAGACGTGGGTTTGATGGATGCTGATATACACGGACCGGATATTCCAAAGATATTGGGGATAGAGGACAAGCGGCCAGAGACATCAGGGGAAAAAATGTCGCCTATTTTAGTCACACCACGGCTAAAAGCGATGTCCATAGGTTTTCTGTTACCAGACAGAGATTCCCCAATCATCTGGCGAGGACCGATGAAGATGAATGCGATAAGGCAATTCCTTTCAGATGTTGATTGGGGTGAGCTGGACTATATGATTGTTGACCTTCCGCCGGGAACGGGCGACGAGCCACTCAGTGTTGCGCAGTTGATAAAGGATGTAGATGGTGCGATAATTGTTACAACACCGCAGGATTTAGCATTGTTAGATTCAAGAAAGGCAGTAAACTTCTCAGGGGTGCTGAAGGTGCCGGTTATAGGGATAATAGAGAACATGAGTGGGTTTGTGTGCCCATACTGTGGAAAAAAGACAAATATCTTCAAATATGGAGGCGGCGAAAGGGCAGCGGCGGAGTTAGGAGTGCCTTTCCTTGGAAGAGTGCCGTTAGACCCGGAGATGGTAGAAGCTGCGGATAGCGGAACGCCCTTTGTCATGCAAAAGGAATCGAAAGTAAAAGACGCATTTGGGCAGATAGTGGAAAATGTGCAGGCATTTGTGGAAGGTAAAGAAGAGAAGAAGTAACATTTATATACTGATATGAATATATATTCACATGAGGAAGAAAAAATCAAAACCCATAGGGCGAAGGTGAAAGATAAAGATGAAGCTATGCGTAACTGCAACAGCAGGAGACCTAAATGCGCAGGTAGACCCGAGGTTTGGAAGGTGCCAATACTTTGTAATCGTAGATTCGGAGACAATGGCATTTGAAGCGATGGCGAACGAAGCGATTGCCGCACCGGGTGGAGCGGGAATTCAGGCGGCACAAACAATGGTGAATAACGGTGTGGCTGTAGTCATTTCGGGGAATATAGGTCCCAATGCTTTTCAGGTACTGTCCACCGCTGGTGTGAAAATCGCAACAGGCGCTTATGGCACAGTACAAGAAGCTACTGAGATGTATAAAAGCGGTAAGTTAGGTGAGACAATTGCTTCAACAGTAGATGCTCATGCTGGTATGGGACTTTACATGCAGCAACCAATGCCTTCGCAACAACCACAAGCGCCGCAGGCGCCAATAACGCCTCGAGCAAAAGAGGAAGAAATCGAACAACTATCGAACATGGCTAATAGACTGGAGAATGATTTAGAAGAAGTGAAGAAGAGAATAGAAGAACTTAAAAGGGGGTGAAAAAAATGGCAAGAGGAAGAGGATTTGGAAGAGGTTTTTGGTCTGGCTTTGGACCCGGAAGAGGTATGGGAATGGGCAACCCTTATCCATACTGCAGGAATTTCCCGTGGCTTCCCAGAAGGTGGTGGACAGGAATGTATGGTGCAATGGCTCCAGCTCCAGGGATGTACCCAATGCCATATTATGGCTATCTGTATTCTTACGGGAGGTGGACAAGATAAAATGAGTGGCATGGGTAGAGGAGGAGGTCAAGGAGTAGGACGAGGAGGTCAAGGGCAAGGTAGGATGGGTGGCAGCGGATTGGGCCCCAGCGGAGAATGCCGATGCCCAAATTGTGGCTCTACAATGCCGCATCAAACGGGGGTGCCATGCTATCAGCAGACCTGCCCAAAATGCGGGTCTAAAATGACAAGACCGTAAAAGAATTTAGGAGGCGATAAGAAAAAAATGGGAGGATATGGAAGGAGAAACATGTATTATCTGACTGGTTTGCCGGGCTGGATGAGGTTTGGATACTCTCCGGGCTGGGTAAGTAGGAGCCCAACAGGAATGCCGCCAGGAGCGCAGTATCTCACACAGACAGGACAGATGCCGCAGTTCGCTTCCTGGATGCAGCAGCAAGCACCGGCAGGTGCGCCAGTTGCACCAATGGGCATGCCAGCAGTGCCAAAAGAGCAGGAGATTTCTATGCTCGAATCGCAGGCACAGATGCTTGGGGACCAGTTAGAGCAGCTAAAGAAGAGATTGGAAGAACTGAGAAAGTAACGAGTAGAGAGGGTTAATTAGAAAGAGGAAGAGAACAAAATGGGTAAATGCGAATTGTGTGGAAACGAAGGGAGTAGAATGGAAGCGGACCACAAAGAACTTGGACGAATTATGGTTTGTCAGGAGTGCTGGTCAAAACTATACGCTGAAAACCGCATGAGCTGCAGTATCGGCGCTTCCGGTGGCAGTTGTGCCTTTTGCAAGTAGAATTGGGTAGAGAAGAAGGAAGAGATAAAATCGTCCTTTTTTTCCCTTTTTTATTTTTTAGTTTATTTAGTTTAGAGCGCTATGCAACAACCATCGCCATCATTAGTCTGGCAGGCATCTATTGCACTAACTGCATGAGGACTTGCCTGCGAGGAGCGATTGGAATAGTTCCATAACTAAACGTTAAAAATGGAAAAGAGCGTTAAGAAAAACATGAAATGCGAGAAATGTGGCAAGCCAATATCAGGAGATGTTTACGAGTTCGGAGCTATTAAGCTGTGTGAAGATTGCTATCTGGATGCTGTAATAGCGTCTCAGCCGAAGAAATGCGCAATGAAATGAGGACAAAATGGAGAGAATGACCGGAAAAAATGAAATTGTAGATTGCAAATTCATAACCGATGGTTGTTCTGATAAGAACAAGAAACGGAAAATAGAAAGCGGGAAAAGAATAAATTAAAGGAGGATTACAATAAATTAATGGTTGACGTATCACAATATAAGGAACTGTTCGTAGACGAGTCAAGAGAGCATCTGCAATGCATAAGTAGAAATCTACTAACGTTGGAGAAAGAATCAGATAACACAGACGCATTAAATGAAACGTTCCGGGCGGTACACACACTGAAGAGCATGGCAGCCACAATGGGATTTCCCGATATGGAAGAGCTATCACATGAGATGGAGAATGTGCTTGACCTCCTGAGGAAAGGGGGAGAACCAGGAGAAGGAACAGTTGATCTTCTGCTCGAATCCCTTGACGGGCTTGAAACACTTGTCGAAAGTGTGGCAACCGGGAAAACGGTAAAACTTGATTTTACAGCATTGCATAAAAAACTGAAAAATATTCCAGCGGAGAAGAAAGAAGATGTTGAACTACCAACCGTTACAGCGGAAGGAGCGGTTGCAGGGAGAGTCAGTCCATCAATACGGATAAGTATAGAAAAGATACAGGCATTGCAGAACCTTGTAGAGGAATTGGCGATAGCAAAGATGAGCCTACTACAGATCGCATCAAAATATGCCAGCCATGAACTTAATGAGATAACCGCCATAATAGACCGGCACACATCAGAATTACAGGACCGGGTAATGCAGATGCGCATGTTCCCTGTTGGATTTCTATTTGACAAGTTTCCAAGAGCAGTACGAGATTTAAGCAAGAAAACAGGAAAGGAAGTGGATTTTATTGTATCTGGTAAGGAGATAGAACTTGATCGTCTTGTGCTTGATGAGATAAATGATGCAGTACTGCATCTGTTGCGTAATGCGGTAGATCATGGGATAGAGAAACCAGAAGATAGAAAGAATGCGGGTAAGGCGGATAAAGGAAAGGTTATATTGAGTGCAATAAGAGAAGGGAACCATGTTGTTGTATCCGTTGAAGATGATGGCAGAGGAATAGTTATAGAAGAACTCAAAAAGATAGCAGAGGAAAGGAAAATCATAACCCAGGAGGAGGCATCGAAGATGAATGACGCAGATGTTTATGAACTTCTGAGTGAGCCGGGGCTGAGCACGGCAAGAGAAATCACTGATATTTCAGGCAGAGGTGTAGGTTTTGATGTTGTGACATCAAAGGTCAAATCGCTAGGTGGAAGCGTCAGAATAAAATCAGAAAAAGACAGAGGTACAAACGTTGAATTGCATCTGCCTTTGACTATCGCTATTATTAAAGCATTACTTGTTGGCGTGGAAGACGAAAGATATGCCCTACCATTAGATTCAATCCGTGAAATAGTAGCAGTTGGTGAAAAGGATTTGAAAAGCGTTGAAGGAAAAGAGATATTTAGGTATAGAGAACAGGTTCTGCCACTCTTGAGACTGAAAAACATCTTGGACGTACCAGGGGACAAAGATCGTATAGGTCCTGTGGTGGTAGTGGAAAGAGCCGAAAAGTTCTTTGGTCTTATGGTTGCTAGACTCATAGGTCAGCAGGAGATAGTAGTCAAGCCATTGCGATTCAAAGGCAGGACAGAGTTTGCTGGTGCTACAATACTCGCTGATGGCACGGTTGCACTCATCTTGGATGTGGGTGGATTGATGTCTGCTTAAAAATATCGTATATATTGCATTTTTACTTCTGATATATTCCCTCCTTCGCACTAACCGGCTTAAACAATTTCCTTGCAGCACCATATAGCATCTCTGTCTTCCCCAAAACGAAAAAGCCATCATTATTCAAGGCATTGTAGAACTCATTGTGCAGCCTTTCATGCATAGCCCTTGAGAAATATATGGACACGTTCCTACAAAAGATCACATCAAAATGCGCAAGTGGCTTACCGGAAATCAAATCATGCTTTTCAAATTTCACAAGCCCTTTTATCTTATCCCCGATCCTATATTTCCCCTGATCAAAAACGAAGTACTGTGACAACGAATCTGCCCCAATATCCTTGACCTCTTCAAAAGTATATTCACCTTTCTTCGCTTTTACCAGGCTAGCACCGTCAATATCAGTGCCATGAACAGAAATAATGAAGTTTTCGGGGTTCGCACCTAAAAAATCGCACATCAAAATTGCGATAGAATACGTTTCCTCGCCGGATGCACACCCGGCACTCCAAATCCGTATTATCTTCTGCTTCTTTCTCCGCTTGTCCTGAATAAGGGAGGGTATAACGGTTTTTCTGAAATAGTCAAAAACAGAAGCGTCACGAAAGAACTCGGAAACTGTTATCGTGAAGGCATCCATCAGTTCATGGTATTCCGTAGGGTCACTATTCAGAAGCTTTGCATAATCTCTGTATGAATACAAGTTGTTCGCTCTTAACCGAATGGCAAGTCTTCTTTTTACATAACTATCCCTGTATTGGTTGCAATCGAATCCCTTATCTTTAAGTATCTGGCATTTTAGGACTTTAAAATCCCGGTCCTGATTGGAGATTAAATTTTCAGTCATGATTATAGATATATTAGTAAGGAATTGCTCAAATCATATAATTGTCGTGCTTTAGTGCAAAAAACATTTATCCACCCTTAGATGCTCAGCCCTAAACGACCTCCTATTACATATACGCTCTATCAGTTCACTTTTGTATGCCTTTTCTTTTACTTCAGGCACAAAATAAAACGTCTCTTTTCTCGCTCTTTCTTTATTCAACTTCCCTTCTTTTATTATTACTTCTCCACCTTTCAAAAGAAACGAGCAATTACCCAGCCGCTTCTCTAACTCTCTTCCACCTGTATTTTCATCCATGTCATATATCGCGATATCCGCATCCGCACCAATACCCAAATGCCCTTTATTCTCTAACCCAAGCTGCCGTGCCGGATTAGTCCTCGTTATCTCGGCAAGTTCGTATAACGAATACTCAACATCTGGCATCAGCTCTTTTCTATTACCGCGACTCAGCAGCCACGCGAATAGCTTAGGATACGAAGAGAAGAGGCACCCGCTGGGGCTATCAGTAGAAAAGGAGATGTTGGAAGACGGTAGATATTCTAATGCGTCCAATGCAAATCTCAGTGACTTATTATTCCCTTCTCTCTTCTCGTCTACTTCAGAAAATATCAACGGCTGCTCTAACCCTATATCCATGCTCATGAACTTCTCTGTTGCTGCCCCATAGCCAATCCGCATATTTACATCTTCATCCTGATACGGACTAACAATGCCGAGATCAACAGCGCCACCCTTTTTCAATATCTCTATCGCCGCTTCGTATCGCGCGTCATCTTCTATGCCCGAGCCGATATGAGCCATGCGGAATCCACATAAAAGATCTGTATCTTCGTCCAACAACTCAGGATATGTCCGCAACAGAATCGTCGGCTCCTCGACTAGCTCATAAAAGAATTTTAAGCATTTCGTAACGTCTATATCACGATAAAAGAACCCTTTCTTTGCATATCTTACCTGTATATCGTATATTTTTATACCTATGGACTTCGTGAGGTCCAAAAGAAGTGGCAGTGCGCTTTTCACACTCGCCTTATCCCCTTCTCGTATCTCTTTATCTATATCATATAAGCTTAGAACAAGGAGTGCTGATGTGTCCACCAGGGGTATACTGCTGAGTTCGTGATGCACGTAACTCGCGGTATTCAAGGTCATTAACGGCTCGTTCACATGCGTATACCCCATCCGCGCATACGTATATCCTATCTCACCCACAGTGGGAAAGCCAAACGTAAATCGCGCTAAGTTCAGGCCATAAGTTGCCACATGGCTGTGCACGTCTATCCCACCTGCCATTACCGTCTTGTCCGTAGCATCTATTATCTCATCCGGCTTTATTTCGTCTACGATCTTGCCATCACAAACGAAAATATCCATCTTTTCGCCTTCTATTCCATTCGCAGGGTCGTAAACCGTTCCGTTTCTTATCTGTATCGCCATCTCTAACCACAAGATTACACAGATTTACAGTAATTGTAGTATCCGTTTGATTTTAAAAGACTCATTATCGCCATCTGTTGCCCTTTGCCTTGTCTTTCACACCCCCACTTCAAATCCCACCACTGGATGATCAAGTCCGAAATTAAGGATTACTGCAGGATGCAGTTCGCCAAAAACGCCTATACGCTTGCCATCCACTATTATATCCGCCCTTCTACCCGCTAAAAAGGCACCATCCTCCGACTCCGACAATTCCACTTCGTTCATACACATCTCTTTGAGCACGGAATCCACTACCGATCTAACCTCAGCGAAGTTAGCATTTGCATGTGTTGAAACAGCAGCAAGCCGGTACTTTTCCTTTAAGTTTAATACCACCGGTCCCACCTCAAAAATACGCTGTGGTAAATCACGATGCTGGTTTAGCGCAAGTATCTCAAGCAAATTCGGCATAATTGTACTTCTAAGCATTGTATGCTCTGTGCTTATCGGCGATGCTACATTTACTTCTTCTTCATGCCTCTTTCTTAGCATCAGCTCAAATTGTTTCCGCTCTGAGGTCAGCGTGAACGTTAGCACCTCAAAATAGCCCAAGCCAGTCATTATTTCCCTTACCTGTCGCTTCTTATCCTCTATTGGGTGCACTTCCCCTATAACCATCGTGCCGGGAATCTCTGGCTTTATCCTGTCATAGCCATAACCGATAGCGATGTCCTCGATTATATCCCAGGGATGAAGTATATCAGACCGATAAGCAGGTATTATCACATCTAACCGACCATCAGGTTTTAGCTTCGCACTGAGTCCCATCCGCTCGCAGCACTTCTTGCAGTCCTCTGCACTTAACTCTAAACCTGTAAGCGAATTGACATCCGCCACAGAGGTCTCCATCGTTTTTGGTGCTAAAGAAGGCGTCTCTATTTCAGCATCCGGGTAACGAAGAACCACCGATTCTAACTGCCCACCTCGCTCTGCAAGCGCACAGGCGATTATATTAAGTGCTACTGAGACATTATCGTCCAAGCCGGTGACATCTAAAAATATATCCGTTGTGGATTCGGTTACCCTTGTCCGCTCCGCATTGATAATAGGCGGAAAAGAGATAACACCGCCACGGGAATCCAGAATCAAGGGATAATTTGTCTTATCTTCGAGAATATACTTGTATGCAACACCCTTTGGATGCCGCTCTAAAATCTCGGCCATGCTCATCTCTTCCTCGTAGTCGAGCGGAACGAAAGAGAACCCCGGGTCAACGGCAAGATATCGAAACGGTGGTTTCACCTTCTCCAGGTCATGCACACCCACCGAAACTTTAGCCCTGTTTCTGCCTATACCGCGATGTAAATGCTCTTGTAAGAGCATTAACGATTCTATTGTGCTCGAATCGAAATGCAAGTCCCTCACTACTCCGCAAACAATATACGGGCGCACTTCTAATACTGAAGTCTCCACGACCATTTCTATTCCCGATTTAGCCATATTATACGTTGCCAAGCCCGGTTTGATGTCCAGAAATTGCTTCATAGTACGGGCGACACCCTCTACACTGAACAGATCAGGTCTATTTGGAAAGAACTCCACGTCCATACTATCAGATTCTATTCGCTCTACGTCTGCGCACAGCAACGGCAGCCGCTCCTTTATCCGTTCTATGCTCACTCCAGTCAGATTTTCCAAATCCGCGTTATATAACTTTATTACTGGCATGTCCTTGCATCAGGGTTTGTATATTATCCTTTATTTAGTTCTTTCTTCGTTTTTTGTTCCTTTCTTCGCCTCTTCCAATATACTTTTAGTACCTTCAGCCATTTTTTTTATACTTGATTCTTCATCTTGTACCTTCAAACCACCGCCGGTAAGATAGAAATCAGCCCAGGGATATATATTACCAACAAACGTTTGCCCCTCAATTAGCTCGGGAACATTGCCCATCAACGTGTATTCCCCGTCTGTTGCCATGTCTTTAACCATAAGTTTAAAGGCGGCATGATCCACACCAACACCCTCAAAATTGCTTGCTACGGGGTTACCAAGCCCTTCTATCCGTTCCATTAGGACACTGCTAAGCCCTTTCTCCTCTGCATATACCAGTCCCGGGGTCTTACCATCCTTAAGCTTTCTGTTGAACACAAACCAGTTTATAAAATCGAAAGCATCTTCTAGCATAATCGCTTCCAGATCCCGCTCCTCTTTGTATTCAGCCTCCGCTTTCGCTAATTCCTTCTCAAATCTCTTCTCTGCGAATTCTCTTATATCCTCTATCAACCACTCAGCCTCTTGATATTCTCGCGCTTTTATCGCTGCCTCGCCCTCTAAGTTCTTCATTCGCTCCACTCGATCTATAGAGTCCTTCACCGCATCCAAAAACCCACGGTACTCTTCTTTCCCTGCACGCTCACAACGAGCCAAACTATTTTTGAACGCATCAAGCGAATCAGCATATCGCCCTCTCTTCTCCAGGAAGTGACCATAATTCGCCCACCCGACTTCATCGTCGGTCTTGCTTAGAAATCGTTTGTATTCCGCTTCTGCTTCTACATGTCGCTCTTCCCGGTCGTAAAGCTCAACGAGTAATAAATGGGCGTGCACATCCGTAGGAATATAGCCAATAACAGTATTCAGAAGTTTTTCACCCCTCCCTATGTCTTTTTCTATTAATCGCTCCTTCATTCGTCCATCAACAGATGGATCTCTCAGGAACTTTATAATCATATCAGGAACGCCTTCTACACTACTCAGATCCTCTGCCACATACGCAGCGCAGACATCTTTAAAATCCGCTATAAGCCAGATGTCAAAGATGCTTAAAGGTTTTGGCTCGTTTTTAGCCTCGCCTTCTTTGATTATGGCCACCTCATGTGCTTTCAGCTTATCCTCCTCGTCCTGCATCCCCAGCTTATTCTTTCGCATATGCTTGATAAAATCCCGCTGCACTTTATCCCGTTCCCTTTTGCTTATAATACCCGCTTCTGCGTCTCTAAACACCTTTTGTACCGCAATAAAAAGGGCCCATGCTTCGACTATCTCTTCTTCCTCGTCTTCTAAGTCCAAAAATCGCTTCATCAGTTCCTTATGATCCATTTTTATGTCCCAACCCTTATTGGATAGGATATACTCTTAAGAGTAGCAATAGCAGAAAGAGCAGCTAAATAGCTCGTCTTTGGATTTGCAATTGAGGGCACGTTCTCTACACAGACGAAAAATTTACCGAATTCACCTTTTACTACAATCTCATGTACGTTCTTCTTCGCAGATGGGTCGGCAACTATTTTCACTTTCGTTGCCTCTGAGCCTATCCCAGCAATACTCAAAGAAGCTGCTACGTTCACGTTCTCCGGGAAATATTTTACCGCTTCTTTCGCATGGCCTATGAACAACGTTTCCGCTTTCTTTATTGATAACAGGTCTATTCCCTGCCCCTTCACATATCTATTGCCTTCAAATCCCGATGGTGGCTTTTTTGTCGTCAATTCCACTTTGTGTATCCCACCGATAGCACCGGATTTTAGCCCATCTATACCCGCTACGGCACCTGACGGGATATGCACTTTACATCCCTTTTCCTTCGCTATCTTTTCGATCTCTTCAAAAAGTCCTGACTCGCATAGCAGTGCACCAACGCTTAATATCATCACTTCTTTACCCTTTTTCAATGCAGGGATTATAAATTCACGAACCGCAGCCTGCGATGCACATTCTATTACTAAGTCAACAGTATCTAAAACCCTATCCAACCCCGTGTTATCAGATTTTAGTATATCTGGCGTCTTCGTCAGGCTTTTGCATAACCGATCTATATTTGCCGGGTTCGTATCTATTAAGAATTTCAGTTCCATTCCTAAGTCCAGCCCACTAGCTTCATCGCTGTCTATAGCCTTGCATATCTCACTTCCTATCGAACCGCAGCCGACTACACCTACTCTTATTTTCACCATAAACTTTTTTGTAACTAGAAACCTTTACTAAAAATGTAACTTTCTTTATTTATAAAGAAGGAAAATTTTTACTGCAAATGCTGCTGAAAGAGATAGAGGCGTTTTTGGAAGAAGACGTAGGGCATGAGGATTACGAAGAGATAGTACCTTATACCTCTTGTAAAGCGGAGATACAGGTGAAGGAAGAAGGTGTCCTTGCAGGTTTAGAGGAAGTGAAACAGATATTTGACTACTTAAGTGTTCAGTACTCCACCGAATTCGAGGATGGAGCGAGACTAAAAAGTGGCGATATTATTTTGACTATTAGTGGCGCGGGTGCAAAGATATTGAAGGCGGAAAGATTAGTGCTTAATTTCTTGGGCCGAATGAGTGGTGTTGCAACTTTAACGGATAGATGTGTAAATGAGGTAAGGGCGGTAAACGAGCGTGTTTTGGTTGCAGGAACGAGGAAAACAACGCCGGGATTCAGAAAATACGAAAAGAAAGCAATAACTATCGGCGGCGGCGACCCGCATAGATTCGGATTATACGAAGCGGTAATAATAAAAGACAATTATATAAAGCTGATGGGGCTGGAGAGCGCTATAAAACGGGCAAAAGAGAAGGTGAGTTTTACAAAAAAAATCGAAGTGGAGGTTGAGAGTGTAGAGGATGCACTAAGCGTAGCGGAATTGGATGTTGACATAATTATGCTGGATAACATGTCGGCAGCGGAAGTACGGACGTGTGTAACGTTGCTGAATGAGCGAGCAGTTCGTGATAGGGCGCTTGTGGAGGCTTCTGGCGGGATTGATATGGCAAACATGAAAGAATTCGCTTCCACTGGCGTTGACGTCATCTCAATTGGCATGATTACTCATTCTGCGAAATGGTTGGGCTTTTCTATGAATGTGGTTTAGCTGTCTATTATTCGGTGTACTCACAAGAAAGCATAATAGCCAACCAAAATTAATTATTGACACAGATTAACACAGAAGAAATAAAATCGGTGTAAATCTGCGTCCTAAATTAAATAGGTGGAAGTTGTACATTATATACAACACAAAAGTTTTAATCTATGCCTACCAATACTTCTCTTCGCATTTTAGGTAAATTGATTCGGAGTATTCCGTTTTTGAACGAAGCAGTTGCTTTTCCCGGGTCTATATGCACCGGAAACCGTATCTGCTTCTTGAATGCCTGAAATGTTATTCGCTTCTGGATACCACCCCACCGCTCCCAGCAAACGGTATTGCTCATCTTCGCTATTACCTCTACGGTATCCTCTGTTGTACTTATCTCTACGTCTTCTTTCCTCACGCGGGGCAAGTCAAAAGTAACATGTATCTCGGCCCCTTTATCTTCTACATCGTATAATGGCTCTAAATTACCATCATATCCCCACATCGCCTTTGTTATCCCTCTTTCTATCTCCATTTCTATACCTTTCTCCCACCTCCCATAATATTATAACGTTTTAATGTTACTAAATTTTTATTTCTTACTTAGTTACTTACTTACTGATACATGATGGGCATGTCCTGCTCCACCTCCTTTTGCATCTCTGGAGCAGAGAGTGCTGTTTGCCGCATAAGGTCTCGAGCTTTTAGTTTTATTTCCTCTGCACGTTCATTTAACTCCGCCACATCTATGCCTAATTCTAAGAATTTCTCAACTGATTCTATTACCGATGCTGCCGCACCGGGGTCGGGATATACGGGGTAGCACTGAGCAAGCAAGGCAATAGCACTCAAATCCCTCTTGCTGCATTCCCTTTGCATTATTGCGTAAGTCCCAGCGATAAAACCCTCCTCCAGTAGATCCACCTGCTTAGCCTCCAGCTTCTTCATCGCATCTTCGCTGTTACCAATGGCAAACACTTCCGGCTTCTCTATATCCATCCTATCCTTCGCGGGCAGCCCGGTTATCGAGATAACGAGTTTAGCGTTAATAGCCTTGAACCAATCGGCCAAAGCCTCAGTCAGCGGATAAATAGCGTTTGGCGGTATCGCAACTTCGGATAACACTACTACTACGTTTTCATTGCCATATATTCTAAAAGGGCTCTTCAATTTGCCCTTGTGTATTACCATAACAGGCGGAAACAAATCTGATTCGATATATCCTATTTCCTTATAGCCCATCTTCTCCACAGCGTAAGAAGCTGCAATTGTGCCCACCAACCCCACATCCGGCAGCCCCTCTAGCACTATCGGATCTTTATACACTACTGCTCCTTCTTCCACTATTCGCACGAGTTCTCCCATATCCATTTAAAGATGATTTTATGACTTTAAAAAGTATCTGTTTTTTTTGTTATGTGGCCAGTTCCTTCTCTATTATCCGCTTCGCGTGCCGCTCAAATTTAACCTTTATTTCATGCTTCTTCGGCAATATACCTTTGAATGGGCATTCTTTGGGTCTGACTTCATTCTCGGGGCATACACCAAGTGTGAATCCCCTGCACCAGACCGATGAGAAAATAAGTGGGTATTCGTCCATACATATCTTATACATGTGCATGGCCAGCGCACGGATTTCTGGCGCCGCTCTCACACATAGCCTAAGCATGAAGAAGTTTATCAAGCTGCGAACATTCATCGTTACCACATAATGAGTGTGTAAAGCCAGCGGTAATACATATCTCGCCTGTTCTCTTGCAATGCCGAGCTCTCTCAACTTTGTGTATGCCGCATTAGTACTCGCCATAGCATCACGGTAAATCGCCGCTGCAGCCCCTTCCCGCTCTAACTCTTCTGGAATATAATAGCCAAACCCCTTTTCTTCTATATACCTCGTGCTTCTCGCAGTGTGGCTGGCAATCCGGTGCTCTAATAGCTCTCTACTGAGAGCGACGCTTATCTCAGATATGTCAAAGGTGAAATAGATATGTTCTAGCACCGAAGAATAATCGTTATCTGTATTTAGCGCTATTATCTCTTCTGCGCCTCGTGTCGAAGAAACACCGCTTACCTTCGACGCATCGGCAACCAGACTTATCCCGCCTTCTGTCACCCTAAGCAATTCCACTTTCATTTTATCTTATTTTATCTTATCTTAGCATCCTCTTTAGGTGAAGAGTTGATAGATTATAAAGCTTTTATACACTATTTTTATCTCCCGTATGCCCAAATCCGCCTTCATTCCGCCGGGTTTCATCCAACTCTTCCGCTAACTCAAACTCCGCTTTTATTACGCGATTGAAGACAAGCTGAGCAATACGATCGCCACTATGAATCCGGAAGGTTTGCTTGCCCATATTGATAAGAATAATATTTACCTCCCCTCGGTAATCAGCATCAATAGTCCCGGGGGTATTTAAGACGGTAATCCCGTACTTTAAGGCTATGCCACTTCTTGGTCTAATTTGACCCTCGTAGCCAGAAGGGATAGACAGCATTATACCCGTGGGTATAAGCTTTATCTCACCGGGTTGAATGAGTATGGGGACCCCAATAGCAGCATATAAATCTAAGCCGGAGGCGTCTTCCGTCTGATAAGCTGGTAGGGGGTAATTCTTGACTATTTGTTTTATTTTGACCTTTATCTTCGCCGTTTGTGTCTTCGAGTTCTCCATAGATAAATTATGAAACAAAAAGGAAAAGTTTAAGAATTATCTTCACAATAGATGTAACATTATGAAAATTACTTTTAATGGCGAGCCTCAAGAAGTTAGAAGCAAGCGGTTAGGTGGCATTATCGAAGAGTTAGATGGGGCATACAGGCAAGGCAGCATAATAGGGGTTATCTCCGAGAAAGAGCGAAGCGAATTGAAAAACGAATTTTCATTGAAGACAGCGAAGGGCGAGGCGAGGATAAAGATTGTTAGCGGAAAAGATACAAAAGCTATCTCTTTTTTCCTTGACGTTTATAATAGGTTGTGTGGCGAAAGCGGCAAGATAGGCTGGAATAGTGAGGCTATGACCGCTATTGGGCCCATAAAATCAAATCTAAGTGTTGAAAAAAGCGAGCATAGCTACAAGAAGTGGGATGTCTTCTTTGGATTCGGCGGCTTTGATCCCGGTATGACCTACCTTATGATAAGTAAGCGAGCGCATGAAGCTGCTTATGGTACTGGCTCAGATGCCGTAATTGGAAGACTAACGAGGGGGCGGAGTATTATCTCTGATTTGGACGAAGGTGATGAAATAGAGAAGATAAACCCTATCGTGACAAAGGCGGAGAGAGTTGGCTTTGTCACTACGGACATGAATACCGAGATAGAGGAAGGGCAGGAGATATTCACATATGCAAAAGTAAAACTCCTTCAAGAAGCACCAATGTCCAGTGAACACTTCTTATCTCTCACGCGAGATGGTACCTTCAACATAGATAATTATACGAATAGTTATTTAGCTTCTGAATCACTAAAAGGGCTTAGTTTACCCATTGAGAATATTCAGTATCGGTCGAAATATTACCTGACGGTAAGAAATGATGGAGCAGAGAAGGGGAAAGTGTATGCATATAAAGGGAACAGACTACCGCACACATCTCATAACGTGTTTGGCGAGATAATCCAGGGTGGGGACTTGATAGATTATGCAAAGCAGGGTGATACGGTTTACACTATGACAGAGCCGAAGTGGATGATGATGGTGGGGCATACGCAGAAGGAAGTGGAAGCGTTTTTTGAGCGTGAAAACATTGAGCAGGTGAGAGAGGGGAATACAGATGATGACGCGGTAGTTGTAGACCAGTCACCAGCGTTGACAATGGATATTATGGATATTGGTTCAGTAAGGACAGTTGGAGTCAAAAGTGAGGCGGTGCTTGAGGTGGAATTATTTCATGAAGAAGCACCAAGGACTCTTTGGTATTTCAGAAAGGTTACGGGATTAATTAACAGGCCAATAGGGAAGCTGAATGTGCATTTTAGCGTTCCTGGCATGCTGATTTTATTTAAGGGCAGTTCCGAAGAAGCAGGGACACTAGTGCCCGAGAATTTACCAAAAGGGGCAGTTAAAAAGGGCATACTTGGCGTTACAAACATGTCCAGAGCGAATTGCGGGGTAATGGGTATACGATTGAATGACAGCAAAGAGTATGGGCCCACGGGGGAGTCCTTCGATGGCGCCAATATGATTCTCTCATTTCCATCACTCACGCCACCAACTATGTCTTTCCTCAGCAAGCTGAAGGAAGGGGATACGATTTATGTGAAGGAAAAAGAGAAATAGCATTAATAAAGATAATGCCGGGGGCGGGGTTCGGACCCGCGACCTCTGAATTATGAGTTCAGCGCCCTAACCAACTAGGCCACCCCGGCATCGCTTTCTTTTAGCTCCCTGCGCAGATCGCCGATAGAAGCAATTCGCTCCGCAACGGCGTCATGCTGATGAATACTCTCCTCGTTTATCTGCTTTATGGAGACGATAGAGTCGTCAGGGAGCTCATTAAACGATTCTACTACTCGCTTCGCCATCTCTCTAACACAATCTTCAACAAACATGGGCTTTTTATGCGCAGTTGCAACGACTTCCGCTTCATCTGGCCGTTTCAAGATTTCGTATGTTTTTGCACTCATTGATTGCTCTATTATACTTATTATCCGCCCCAGAGGTAGTTTTATATCATCTTTCACTTCCAGGGATAATATACCTCTACCTCTTTGGTTATGTGTTGCTAATGGTATAACATCCAAAAAAGTGACCAGATCCTCTTTGGCCACCCCTCTCTTCGTTAACTCTTCCACGGCTTTATCCCTCATTAGTTCCTGTGCACATGGACAGGTGGTTATCCCAACAATTTCTGCACCTATGGTTTTCTTTATTCTCACGTCGCTGTTATCGGTGCGAAAAGCTTTTGCCTCTGCGAAGATAGTTGCAGGCTCCTGACAGGAAATCTTCATTACAGGCGTTCTTCTTTTTAGCATATATTCACATTTCATACCTACTTCGGCGGTAGAAGCGTATTCGTGGAGCTGGAGTACCCTCCTCGCTACTTCACTACATAACTCTTCCACCTCGTATATCGGCATGTTAAGCGCTTCTTCCAGCACTTCGTACATTGCCTCGAAATTTCTTGACAGGTTTGCACCTTTTATATCGCTTGGAAGGTCCACATAGATGTAGAACTCGGATATGAGGATTACCGGTCTTTTACCGTTTGGCCTCGCAACCTCTACCAATTTCTTTACGTTATTTACGCCCACCCGCGTCAAGTTTATCTTTATGTCGGGACTGCTCGCTTGCACATCCGGCAGGGGTAGTGTCATGGTCTTTATCACTTTCTATACCATTAACCTTGTTAAACTTATCTTATATATACTATGCCGATAAACAAAAAGATGCAGTTACTAAAGTAAATGAGGGTAATAGGAATAATGAGAAGAGATATAACCGCACTCGTTTTCGCCGCACTCATGATCATAGTAATGTTAGCTGCTGCGGGCGTAAATGCGCAATCGGAAATAGAATGGCATGATCAAGACGGTATGCAAATTGCAATGTCCCAAAACAAACCAACAATGATACTCTTCTATAGCGATAGATGCCCTGCGTGCGTAAAGCTGACAGGGGAATTTGCTGATACACGGGTGATTAACATGTCGAAAAAGTTCGTCCCCATTGTCGGCTCAAGAGAGCTTGATAGTCAATATGGTATTCGCTACGTCCCAACAGTTGTGTTCACGAACTCTCAAGGTATGGAGGTACACCGTATTGTTGGCTACCGTGATGCAGATACGCTGATGCAAGAGCTGCAGACGGCACTTGAATCATCTGATTTACCGCAAACTACACAAAAGCAGACGCCCGGATTTGGTGTAGTGACCGCACTGATTTCGCTCTTTATCTGCGGGCTTTGGGCCCGGAGGCGATATGTGAAATGATGGGTGCACCGTCACCTCTTATCGCTTTCGCATTTGGTATATTAAGCGTTTTGTCGCCTTGCGTACTTCCTGTAATCCCGCTAATCGCGGCATATTCGACCAAATCGGGCAAATATATGCCCATTACAATCGTTATCGGGCTATCCGCTTCATTTACTCTGATGGGTGTGCTTGCATCTGCCTTTGGATCGGTATTTCAACAATATCAAACTATGCTTTATACCATAGGGGGGGTAGTGATCATATTTTTGGGGCTCTGTATGATCTTTGATGTAATAGCGCAAAATATCCGCAGGATTATACCAAACACAAGGCTAAGCCCGAAATTCTCTATGACAAACGCGGGAAGTACCGCGGGAGGTCTTATGTTCGGTTTTTCACTGGGCATTATCTGGATCCCCTGTGTCGGCCCAATACTAGGAGCGATACTTGCGATTGTGGCTGTGGAGGGCAACATACTCTATGGAGCCATTCTTTTAGCTATCTATTCGCTTGGATTGGGGATACCGCTACTTGCTATTGCGTATACTTCCCGATTCACATTAAAACCGCTTAATAAGTACAGTGTGATAATTAAAAGGATTTCGGGAGTCATACTGGTGCTGATAGGGCTGTACATGCTTCTGTTCATGAATGCTAATTTGTAGGCCAGGGCGCAAAAATAGAAACATTTATATAGCTTCCGGTTCTCCGGATAATTAATGGAGGTTATAATATGATTGCGGAAGAGCAAAAGCCTATGGAAGAGATTTTGGGTTATCTCGGGGGAAAACAGAAGGTAGTAGTAATGGGCTGTGGTGGATGTGCTACATTCTATCGTACAGGCGATAAAAAAGCGGTAACTGACATGGCGGATAAACTTACGAAAGAAGGCAAGGATGTCTTCAAAATGCCACTGCCGTTCAGTATTCAAGCTTGTGAAATTGATAAGAGTGGGGTATTTCTGGAAAAGAACAGAAAAGAGCTTGAGAATTGCGATGCTCTTTTACTAATGAGTTGTGGTGAGGGTGTACAAATAGTGACCGAATACATGGACGAGAAAATGGGTATTTCGAAGTCCGTAATACCGGCAAACGATACACTAGGGAATGTTGGTGGTGGACCTATCCATCTCAAGGAGACATGTCTGTCATGTGGGATGTGTGAATTAGGCAAAACAGCGGGTATCTGTCCTTTGACTTCGTGCGGAAAGGGATTGATGAATGGTCCTTGTGGTGGAGTGCGAGAGGGAAATAAATGTGAAATAGACGAGAATAAGGACTGCGCCTGGGTGAAGATATATGAGCGAATGGAGAAACTTGACGAACTCGACAAATTCACAAGTATACGAGACCCACATCAATGGAGTAAAACGAAGAGACCGCGTCTGTTCGAGATGGAAGAGCCAGTAAAGATTGGTCTAGCTGCCGGTATAGATGCTATGAAAGGAATGATGGCTGTTACATTCGGTCCGAAGCCAAAGCTTGATGAGTAAAGGAGGAGGATAAAAAAATGGGTGACGAGGTTTATAGTGATTTGATGAGAGAGTTGAAGGCGGGGGAGTACGTCTTCACAGGCGAGTTAGAGCCGGAGAAAGCGGGAGATGTAAACGAGCCGATCGAGATGGCAAGAGAGTTGGTGGGTATGGTGGTAGCCTGTAACGTGACGGACAATCCGCAGAGTTTCGCGTATGTTAACAGTATGGCAGCGTCATATCTAATCCAGAAAGAGACGGGTATGGAATGCGTTTACCAGTTGAGGTGTTCGGACAGGAATCGTATGGCGCTTCTATCAGACGTGCTTGGCGCAGGTGCCTTAGGATTGAAGAATATCCTGGCGTTAGCGGGCGATCATGTATCTCTGGGTGATACGCCAGATGCAAAGCCGGTATTCGACCTGGACTCAACCACGCTTATAAAGCTGATACGGACGATGGTAGATGATGGCAAAGACCTTGGTGGTAATGAGATACATAACCCACCGAAACTGCATGTGGGCGGTGCTGCGGCACCTGGTGCGGCACACTTGAAGGCAGAAGTGGGAAAAGTGAAGAGGAAGATAAATGCCGGCGTGGAATACCTACAAACGCAGGTCGTTTACTACACTGACGTTCTGGATAAGTTCTTTGGCGAGTTGGGTAAAGTAGACGTCCCGATACTGGTAGGGATATTTCCGGCAAGGACTTTCGGACAGGCGGATTTCTTCGATAAATATGTCGCGGGTGTAGATGTGCCACCGGATTATCTGGAGGCTATGAGGGCGACGAAAGCGATAAAGGACAAGGAGAAGAAGAAGGAAGAGGTTGATAGGGTAAACATAGAATTCTTTACCGGGTTCCTGGAACATCTAAAAGGAACACCGGCTGCCGGATGTCACATGATGGCCGTTGGGTATCCACGGATAATACCACCACTTAAGAAACTAATGGAATAAAAAGAGGACTATTTTTTACCTCTTTCTTTTTTTATTTATTTTCGAGACCTTATCCACATGCTCATAGTGGACGTAGGGCCATCAGCTTTCAACATCAGCACCCGTACTCCACTTAGGTTACTATATAACCCACTTATATTTTTAAAGTAAGAACATGAAACTTCAAGATGGCGTGTACAGGTACAGAGAGAAGGGCGTGCTTGATGCAAACACGTACGTGATAAGGGGTGAACAAACAGTCCTTATAGATCCGGGACTGGGGAATTACCTTGGACTGCTACTCAAAGAGATGCAGGAAGATGGCATAGCCCCCAAAGAAGTAGATGTTATAGCAATTACGCATCTCCATCCTGACCATTGTGACGCAACAGCAGCACTTAAAGATGTTTCCGGTGCTAAAGTTGCGGTACATTCGTCACAATGGGAATATCGTGATATGCTATTAGAGGCAGCATCGCGTGTTTTAGGCATAGAAGCAAAGAAATTCAAGGTGGATTTTGTGTTTGAGGATAGTTTAGAGCACACCGAGTTGAGGATACTGCATACACCAGGGCATTCACCAGAGAGCATTTGCTTTTACGCTGTGGATAAGAAGACACTGATTTCGGGCGATTTGGTATTTGACAAAGGCATAGGGCGAACAGATTTGCCGTTTGGTAACACTGAAGCGCTGATAAACTCTATTAATACGATTTCGACGCTGGATACCGAGCTTCTGCTGCCCGGACATGGGGCGATACTAAAAGGGCGGAGTAACGTCAAAATGAATTACGATTTCATACGTGAACATTATCTCCAGTGGATGTAAGAAATTCCGACAGCACTTCCTTCGCCCTATCGATTCTCACCTTCTTCTCCCTCACCATGACTTCCACCACCTTATCTATCATTTCACCCTTCGCACCGGCTGCTATGGCGACGTTCCTTGCATGCAGGGACATATGCCCACGTTGAATGCCTTCTGTTGCTAAAGCGCGCAGTGCCGCGAAATTCTGCGCTAGACCCACAGCGGCGATGATTTCCGCAAGCTCGTTTGCCGTCTTCACACCAAGTATCTTGACATTTATCTTCGCTGTCGGATGAACCGTTGTGGCACCACCAACAAGGCCGACCGCAATGGGCAGTTCAATAGTACCAACCAGATCATGGTTCTTATCCTTTTCCCATTTGGTTAATGGTAGATATTGCCCGGTAATACTGGCGTACGAATGTGCGCCCGCCTCAATCGCGCGGAAATCGTTACCTGTGGCTATTACAACCGGGTCTATACCATTCATTATACCCTTGTTATGGGTTGCACATCTGTACGGATCGGACTTTGCAAGCAGGTACGCGCTGATGACACCATCAACAACATCCTCGCCACCGATGTCGTCTTTTGCAAAAACCGCACGTGCAAATGCTAATCTGTGCGTTGCTAGATTAGAAATGATTCGCAGATTCACTTTGCCTGCCGTGAGTTGCTCAATAAATGGTGCAACCGCTTCAGCCATAGTATTTACCGCATTCGCGCCCATCGCGTCCTTAACGTTGACTAAAAGATGGACTATCACCATGGGACCTGCAAGCGTATCAATGACCTCTACCTCGAGGTCTTTCGCACCGCCACCAAGGCTCACAAGCACAGGGTCATTTTCATTTGCACTGTCTAAAATCTCTTGCTTATGTGTGAGAATGGTGAATCTCGCAGATGCCGGATCGGAAACGCCAGTCACCTGTATCTGCCCGATCATTATCGGGTCCGTGGAACCTGTCTGAAACCCACCCTTTTGCCGTGCGATTTTTGCCGCATTGCTTGCTGCTGCTACCACTGACGGCTCTTCTATTGCCATTGGTATCAGATGATCTTTGCCATTGATAACGAAATTCACGGCAATTCCTACCGGCAATGGCATGGTGCCAACAACGTTCTCTATCATTCTGTCCGCTATCTCTCCGAGTGCCCCAGTATTGCCAAGTACTTTTAGCTCATCTTCTGTTAGATCTGCGAAATCGCTTAGCTTCTCTAATCGCTCTTCTACTCTTAGCTTATAAAAACCAGATATTCGCGATGTTCTCATCTTTCTCATAATAAAAATTTAGGCCTTTTCGTATAAAAAACACAAACATAAATATATAGAAGAAGAATCATTTATTTGCAGAGGTAGAAGAGATGCCACGTTCACATGGAGAGAGGAAAAGAACAAGGAAGAAGTTGAGCAAAAGGAAGAGGGAGCGAGGATTGTCCCCTATAAGTAGAGCCATCCAAAGCTTTGATCTCGGAGAGAAAGTGCACATCCGTATAGATCCCAGCATTCATAAGGGTATGCCACATCATAGATTCCACGGCTTGACGGGCGAGGTGAAAGGGACGCGCGGGAGAGCGTATATCGTTGAGATTTCGGATTCGAAGCGGAAGAAGGATTTATTTATACGCGCCGAACATTTGAGTCCGCAAAAAGGAGGGACTTAATTTTGTTACTGATTTTTAGGGGCTCTCCAACAATTCAAAATCAATTCTGAGACAGCCATAAAAACACTTATTGTCGCCATCTGTTGTACTTTGACTTTTGCTTGCACTTTCCCTTTTACAGATACTATGTATGGGCCCGATGCGATTTGAACGCATGACCTCCGCCATGTCAAGGCGACGTCATTCCAACTAGACCACGGGCCCTATGAGCATTTATAATAAGTACGTGCTTATAAAATAATCGTATTTTCATGTGGTTGGGATTATGAAAAAAGATTTAATTGTTGTCGGAACGGGTCCCGCAGGAATAACCGCGGGGATGTTGGCTTCAGAAGCGGATTGGATACACTGGTGCTTGATAAGGGGATATGCGGCGGATTATCAAATGAGCTGGAAGAAGTTAAAAAAGTAGAGTCCAAGGCGGAAGAGATGACGGGAATCACGGAAAAGCATAGATGGAACTAAAAGAGATAGGTGTTGACGAAGCGGGTAGAGGCCCCGTAATAGGGTCTATGTTTGTTGCCGGTGTTTCAAATTATGATGGGCTGGAAGAGATCGGGGTGAAAGATTCAAAGCGATTGAGCGCTTCGAGAAGAGAATACCTAGCGAAAATTATAGAAGATGCGACCGAGGTTCATGTCGTGGAGATGACTGCAAGCGAGATAGATAAAGCTAGAGAAGAGCGTACTTTAAATGAAATCACGGTCGAGCTCTTTTCCGAAGTGATCAACCATTTTCAGCCGGCCCGGGCTTTTGTTGATGCTGCGGATGTAAAGCCCGAGCGGTTCGCGGCTAATCTTAAGTCGAACTACAAGGGGGTCAGGGAGCTCGGAATAATCTCTGAGTGGAAAGCGGATGATCACTACCCCGTTGTCAGCGCAGCATCAATAGTTGCAAAGGTACACCGAGATAGATCTATAAGAGTGCTTGAGGCGGAGATAGGAGCAGAGATAGGAAGTGGATACCCTGCGGACCTGAAAACCATTCAATTTCTAAAAGGGCTACTAAAAGGGAAAGAGCTGGACAATATTCCCGCTTACGTGAGACGATCTTGGAAAACGGTTCATTTATATATGCCTAAGGAGTAAAGTAAATAAAAATGGTGTCCCCAGAGTGTATTGAGGAAAAGGGGAAGTATGATGGAAATAGACGGAGAGGGGATAAAGCTAAAGCTGACGCTGAAGAGAAGCTAAAAGAATGCCCTGAGTGTGGCTCTAAGAACTTGGTAAGAGATTATGGTAAAGCAGAGCTTTTCTGTGCTGATTGTGGACTGGTAATAGCCGAGAATATCGTGGATCTTGGACCGGAATGGCGAGCCTTTGATTCCGAGCAGGCGTCAAAAAGGGCTAGGGTTGGAGCACCGATGACTTATCGGATACATGACAAGGGCCTTAGCACACTTGTCACCTGGAGTTCACCGGGTCAGGGCCAATATAAGCTAAAGAAAAGGCAACAGTGGACTCACATTGCGAATACAACGGAGCGGAGCTTTATTTTTGCACTTTCTGAGATAGATCGGATGGCAAGTGCGCTTAGATTACCGATAAATATCCGTGAGGCGGCATCTATGCTATATAGGAAGGCAATGAAGAAACATCTAATTCGCGGGCGGAGCATAGAAGGAATAACCTCTGCGATCTTGTATGTTAGTTGTAGGCAGTATGGTGTGCCGCGAACTCTGGAAGAAGTCAGGGATGTGTCTCGGGTCGGGCAGAAGGAGATAAGTAGGGCATATCGATTCCTTTTACGTGAGCTCGATCTGAAAGTCACGCCTGCTTCTCCTGTAGATTTCGTGCCTCGGTTCTGCTCCCAACTCGATCTGAGCGGTGCGATAAGGTCAAAAGCAGTAGAGATAATAAAAAAGGCATCGGAAGCGGAACTGACCAATGGGCGGGGGCCGATAGGAATAGCAGCCGCAGCTATTTATATCGCGGCAATATTAAGTGGTGAACATCGCACACAGAAAGAAGTATCAGATGTTACGGGCGTGACTGAAGTTACGATCCGGAACAGGTACAAAGAATTATCAGAGCAGTTGGATATAGATGTGCTGCTATAAACCTTTTCTTTGTAAGAAAAGCTTTATTTACCAAAAGGACTCTTTATTCGTTCTGATGATTGCCCTTGCAGCTATCTTCGCAACTCTTAATGGCTCGGGCACTTTGCCATGTAAGATGGATTTTTTAAGCAGCGCGTCAGCCTCGGCTTTTTGCATACCTAGAAAACGTATTAATATCTCAAAATCATCATGCAGTTTCACAGGCACACGGTTTCCAAGCATTCTATAGGCGGCTATCCGTAAATCGCACTCACTTGTTGCAAAATGCTTGGTTATATGCTCTTCCAAACCTTCCGATTCCTCGTAAGTGACACAGATTAGCGGGATATGCAGCTTTTTGTATACCGTCTTTATATCCACGATGTTAAACCAACTGATGACACATCCATTTAGCATCATCACGTTTATATCATCTCGCTGAAGAGAGGTAACTAGCCGTAAAATCCCGGCGGTAGCATCCATTCCGCCTACGGCTATACGGTCGAAAGCAACGCCGTCTATAATGTTATCTGATCGCATAACGACACCGGCAAGCACTGACTTCTCTTTTCCGCGCTTGAAGCTTTCTGCAATACCAAGTACTCTTATCCCCTTTTTGTTTACATGCAACACCATCACAAATAAGGGGTTCTCTCCCGCTCTTTCTGCTCTCTATACCTTCTTCTTAACACTGGGTCACTATTCATTCGCTCTATCTCCAGGTCCAACTTCTCATCCAGCTTCGCTTGCTTTTCTGAGATATAGTCAGTAGAAAGCGCATTAGCAGAATCAGAGGAATATTGCTGCACTCCGGCCATTATAATGGCTGGATCGGCCTTTTGAGGCGAGATCAAACCGAAAGGAACTGGCGCGCCTGCAACCATAAGCTTTCCTATTTCGTCATCGGTTTTCCCTACTTCACAGCCAAATCCCATCGCTTCATTACGTCCCGTATGCTCAATTTTTATCTGCCACATACGCTCAGAGCTGGAGATGAACATGTCATACCGACCTTTTGGATTTCGTCCGGATAGTACTCTCCAGTCTTCTCTATTCTTGCTCTTATCCCATTTCTCTTTTAGTATCTGTGTTATTTCCGCAGATGATTTTATTCCCATTCTCAAGCCTCATTGTATAATTGAGCTATAAAGATATAAATTTTACTATTCAGAAAGCAATTAAAATTTGGGGTTTTATTTAATGATTGCGATAATCCTTGCAGGTGGTAAGAGCAGCAGAATGGGGTGGCATAAAGGGGGAGAGAAGGCCGTTACAAAGATAGGTGGAAAGCGACTAATAGATTTGGTTGTCGAGAGCGTTTCCAAATCAAGAGTAGCGGATTTTATCGTGGCTATCACAGACAACACACCAGAAACAGAGGCGTATTGCAAACACATAAGATATAAAACAGTAGCAACACCCGGGGCGGGTTATCACGAAGATTTGCAATATCTGCTCCTGTGTTATCCCGAATTCATATCAGTTGCATGTGACCTCCCGTTTTTAAGAACTGAGCATATTAATGCGATGCTAGACGCTTTTTCCTCGCACCGCACCAGCATCACAGGCGCGGTTCCCCGGGAGATAGTGCCAAAGAAGGTAATACCAAGCTACACGTTCGAGCATGGAGGTAAAGAACTCGTTTCCTGTGGCATCAATGTGGTTACGAGTTCTAAAGATACGATACCTTTTGTCTTTAATGATCCTTTACTTGGCATAAATGTTAATACACGAGATGATTTGCGAATAGCAAATATTATTTTACAAAAGTTAAAATGATCATTGAAGGAAATGAAATATAAGTAACTTACGTATTTCTATCTAACAACCTAACTTCACGATTATCCCCTCTTTTATTATCGCCGCAATATCATCACGTGTCGCTCTCCTCACCACCCCTCTTATAGGGTTCCTCACGTTTCGCATATTCGGTGTGTCGTTTTTTATCACCAACAAATTCGCCTTTTTACCCTCTGCTATGGACCCCGTGAATTTCCCCTCATTCAGTATCTTTGCGGAATTAAGTGTGCACATCTTCAGCACTTCTCTTTCATCGAGCCGAAAGATCTTGGCGATGAATTCCAGCTCGGAGAACATATTAGGCGAGTTGAGCATCACGTTATCTGTGCCGACACCCACAGCTAATCCGGACTCAAGCATTTGAAGCAAAGGCGGCAGTCCCATACCAGTCACCAGATTTGACCGAATACAGACGACAGAACCAATATCCATATCATGCATCCTCTTGAAGTCATGCGGTGATGCATGTATAAGATGCACGATGAAGTCGGGCTCAAGTTCTATCGCGCCACTTATGTCATCTGCATTCCTTTCACCCGCGTGAAGTGCGAACATTTTCCCCCTTCTCTTCGTCTCCTCGGCCAAGAATATCAACTCTGCCTGCGGATAGTCCGCCACACTGCTCAGCCCGATTCCATCCACAGCTTCAAATTCAAAAAGCCCGTTAATATCTTCATCGCTACGCTTCGCTTTCTCTGTCATTCTGCCGAATGATTTCATACTTAATTTCTCGCGCCCCCCAGCCAGATTGAAAGCTTCTTCCAATGCTTGCAAACCCAAAATACCACCTTCACGGAAATCCGCGAACATCTGTGTACCAGTAGCAAAAATATCAGTAATGGCATCGCTCATCGCGGAAACAAGCGCGTCATGTGCTGTTTCTCCCAATATTTTATGTTTATACCCACCAGGACCCACTAAGTTCTTTAAAGGCATAATATCTGGCTCTTTTGCTACCGAATCGCCGATGTGTGTATGTGCATTGACGAAAGACGGAATTATAATGCCTTCTACTGCTGATTCTATCTGCCCCTCACCGATTTCTTTTATATCTCCCTCTTCTATTACCACATACCCCGCCCTTTCCTCGAATTCATCGCCATATACTACTGTCCCTGAAAGCGTTAGTTCGGTCATTTACATTTATTTCCGATTTGTGATTCTATGATTTCTTCACCCCTTTAAGTATCCGCTCCAAAATGTCCCTATCCGAAGGATACTCGCAATCAACGATCTTCTCCAGCTTCAATGGGAGACCATCCATCCGGTACGCTATCTCCTCCGTCTCGACACCCGTAATTGCAGTGGGGATTGCAACCGATGCGAACTGCGTAGTTGGTGTTTCAAAAGGGTCTATCAAGATTATAGGCAGATCGCGCAATTTCCGCGCAGTAGTCATAGGGAACGAAGAAAAAGGGTCTGCACCTATGATCAACGCGGCGTCTATCTCCCCCCTAGCGATCACATCCAAAACCGTTGTCTTTCCCGGCTCAAAGATAGTGTCACGTGAGAAATCCACGCCAAATGGGTAACCGGTCTCACGTAACAAGAGATTCACGGCACCGAGCACATTAAAATGGCCCTTCATTGGAAACAATACGAATTTTACGCCTTCTTTGTTTAGCGCATCAACGAGAGCTAAAATCGCTTCAATGCTCTTTGATCCGTTTTCACTCGATAAGACACCAAGACCCACGAAGATAACGCCGTAAAATGCCTTCTTCAGCAGGTCTGCCATTTTCCTTAGCGTATCAATGTCCCTCTCGCCCGTTAGCTGTTCTTTTAACAACTCGCCTTTTACCAGCCGCCGCATAATATCCGCTATTTCTGCATCTTCTCCCGGATTCACCCGCAAGAACCATCTTGAGATCTTCTTCAACTCGCTATCAACCACATCAATAGTAATCAGTTCCCTATCCATCACACCCTTCATTGCGTAT
>WSZT01000097.1 GCA_013139985.1 Candidatus Methanophagales archaeon
CTAATATTGTTATTGAACCAAAAGAAGATAACCGTTACATAAATAACGTGGACAGTATTCAAAAGAAGATAAACAGTCTGCCGGGTGTTGTTGGAACTTCAGCACGCTATATGACCGGTGCAACATACACTTATAAAGATAAATTCGTAGGTGGGTCGCTTTATTCAATAAATCCTACAGATGAAGTCGCAGTCACAAAAATCCATACAGGGCTGATAGAGGGCGAATATTTGAGTAAAGCAGATACCGATGAAATTTTACTGGGTATCGATTTAGCAGGTACGGAGGGTAAAGAAGCCGAAGAGAGAGACCTTGGTGGTGTACGTGTGGGAGATAAGATCAAGGTAACTTTCAGTAATGGCGTTATAAAAGAGTACAGAGTGAAAGGAATTTTTAAGACCAAAGCTTTTACGGTTGATGGCGCTGCATTTATAACAGAAAAAGAGATGGAGTCTGTCCTGGGATTAGACAACAAAGCCTCAGAAATTCTTGTTAAAATTACTCAAAGAGGGAGTGAAGAAGAGTTCAGGAAAAAGTTTATGGAGCTTGGCATAAGCGAGGATATTAAAACATGGGAAGATAAGTCTGCTGGACTTGTAGGGAATATAATCAGCAGTTTCTCGTTTATTACTTTTATTTCTACTATTATTAGCCTGGTAATGGCTGTTGTTGTGATATTCATCATTATCTACATTAATACTATCAATAAAAGAAAGCAGATAGGCATTTTAAAGGCGGTTGGAATAAACCAGGGAGCTATAATCCATTCTTATGTGATACAGGCATTATTCTATTGCTTCTCTGGCATTATCATAGGGGCGTTTCTGCTATATTTTTTAACTTCCTATATGACTGCAAATCCTATTTCGTTTCCTATGGGCGATCTCAAACCCGTGGTAGAGCAACAGCTCATAATCCAGAGCATAATCAGTTTAATTGCCGTTTCATTTATTGCCGGACTTATCCCTTCATGGAAAACAGTAAGGGAGAATATATTGAAGGCAATTTGGGGTTAAAATAAATGATAGAAGTCGAGAATCTGGAGCGGATATATGCTATGGGGAAAGTGAAAGTGCAAGCACTGAAAGGCGTTTCTTTCGATGTCAAAAAGGGCGAGTTTTTGGCTATTATGGGCGCCTCAGGTAGTGGAAAATCCACTTTGCTTCACCAGCTTGGTCTGCTTGATACACCAACAGCAGGTAGGATATTTATAGATAAAATTAATGCCTTGAAATTATCAGATAGAGAAAAGACATTATTCCGATTAAACCATTTGGGTTATGTATTTCAGGAATATGCAATTTTGCCCGAGCTTACCGCGGTGGAGAATGTGTACCTGCCAGCTATGATGCGGGGTGAAAGGAAGGAGCTATACTTAAAATCAAGTATAGATATTCTGGAGACGGTGGGTCTTGGTAATAGATTACATCACCTTCCCCGGGAGCTTTCTGGTGGAGAGCAGCAGAGGGTTGCAATTGCAAGAGCAATAGTAAATAAGCCGAAGATCCTTTTTGCTGATGAGCCCTGTGCGAATTTAGACAGCGAGTCGTCAAAGCAAATTCTTGATTTGTTTAAAACGCTAAACGCGGAATTAGACCAAACCATTGTGATGATCACACACGAAGATTGGCATAAGAAATATATTGATAGGGTTATTTATATGAAGGATGGGTTGATAGAGAAAATGTGATTGAAATTTTGTTTGGTATTAGATGTTTTGGAGTTATGAGTCCACACGATATTGAGCACTTATTTATTTATTTAGCGGCTCATTATATTTACTTGCATGTCCACAAATCATACACCCGAATACATATCGCATCCACTTTTGAAAGAGGGAGTAGTAGAGCGAAGGAGATTTCAAATAGCTATTGCGAGAGAGGCAAGGAAGGAATCGTTAATGGTTGTTTTGCCTACCGGCTTAGGCAAGACGACCATAGCCCTATTTGTTCTAATTAACCGGTTGGCAAAAGGTAAAATACTGTTCCTGGCTCCGACCAGACCGCTAGTTGAGCAGCATTCGGCGTTTTTAAACGATGTGCTGAACATTAATCCCTCGGTTATACAAATGTTCACAGGCAATGTATTGGCAGATAAGCGCGCGAAATTATGGGATGATGCAAAAGTAGTTGTATCCACACCGCAGATAATAGAAAACGATTTGCTGAGCAATAGGATAAACCTCAGTGCCGTTTCTTTGATAATATTCGATGAATGCCATCGTGCAGTGGGGAACTATTCGTACGTGTACATAGCGGAGAAGTATGCGGAACAAGCGATAGAGCCATTGGTATTGGGAATGACCGCATCTCCGGGCAGTGATAAGGAGAAGATAATGGAGATTTGCATTTCCTTGGGTGTAAAGAAGGTAGAAAGCAGGACAGAATACGACACAGACGTAGCACCCTACATACACAAAAAGGAGATTGAATGGCGCACTCTAGACGTTCCCGTAGCGATAAAGAAACAGAAGCGGATATTAGATGCCGTATTAGATGAGCGAATAGGCGAATTACAAAAGCTGGGCTTTATAAGGAAGAGAAGGGGCAAGGATGTAACAAAGAAAGAGCTTTTGGAGTTAAGGGAGATACTAACAGTGCAATTGGCAAGTCAGAAACATGCGGACTTATACAAGGCGCTGTCGCTGCAAGCCGAGGTGTTGAAGATAAAGCATGCGATTGATTTGATAGAGACACAGGGCATTTTCGCAGTGAATAGATATTTTGGGCGATTGAAGAACGAAGCACTTTCAAAGGATGGGAGTAAGGCGGCGAAGAGGTTGTTAAGGGATGACAGATTTGTGGATGCGATGAGAATGGCGGCATCCTACGAAGGCGAGCATCCAAAGCTGAACGCCGTGATACAGATACTGCGAGATGAGTTTCGAGTTAATCCAAACACAAGGATAATAGTTTTTACCAATTATCGTGATACTGCGGAGATGATCATATCCGGTTTGCAGGACCGGAACTCAGAAGAAGAAGGGATAAGAGCTGTTAAGTTCATCGGGCAGGCGTCAAAGGCAGAGGATAAAGGTTTGAAGCAAAAGGAGCAGGTGGAGATAATAACTAAATTTAAAGCGGGCGATTACAACGTCTTAGTTGCTACTTCCGTGGCTGAGGAGGGACTTGACATCCCTGCAACCGACCTCGTAATCTTCTACGAGCCCATCCCTTCTGCGATACGGAGTATCCAACGTAAAGGGAGGACTGCGAGGAAGAAAGTAGGAAAGGTTATAGTGCTTATTGCAAAAGGTACGAAGGACGAAGCTTATTACTGGCTAAGCAGGAGCAAAGAGCGCGAGATGCAAAAACGGATAAGCGAGATGCGGATGATCGAGATAGAAACAGAAAAAGCAGTGACAGAAACGGACCAAAATAAAACGGGAAATAAGGAAGACGAGGATCAGAGCAGAATAACCGACTTTGAAGACATGGAGTTGAAATTAACTATCTTTGTGGATCCGAGAGAGACGCGGGCAGGGATAGCGCGGTTTCTACAGAAAGCGGGTGTGGACCTGAAATTGCAGAATTTGGAGATTGGCGACTACATTGTTTCTGATAAGGTTTGCATAGAGCGTAAAACGGTAACGGATTTCTTGGATACACTGATAAATAAGCGGCGGAATTTGTTCGAGCAGATTCATCGGATGAAGAACGAGTACGAGAAGCCCTTGCTCGTCATCGAGGGCGACTCGATCTATGGGCAGAGGAACGTGCATCCAAATGTGGTGAGGGCAGTAATGGCGTCCATAGCTCTTGATTATTCCGTTCCCATAATACAAACGCGGGATGCAGCAGACACGGCATCGTTAATATATGTTATAGCAAAACGGGAGCAGATGCCGAACAAGACGGAGGTGAATCCTCATGGTAAGAAACCCACGGCATCGTTGAAAGAGCAGCAAGAATATTTCGTGTCTGCATTATCCAATATTGGCATCATGACGACGAGAAAATTATTGGCTAAATTTAAGACTATTGAACGCATTATGGCTGCTTCAAAGGAGGAATTGATGGAGGTTGAGAACGTAGGAGATAAAACAGCGGAGCATATTAAAAAGGTCTTTAGTACGGAGTATAATGGGTAAACGCCGAATCATTTTATACAAACAGTTCCAAGAAGGCTATCGAGATAAAGAAAAATCTTTTGCTCGTGTTTCTTTTTCCCGGCATTTTTAGATATTTGCCAATTCAAGCGATTCTTTTGCTTTCAGGAATCATTTTGGTTACAGTGTTTTCCTATCTGCACCTGAGTTACTACGAGAAAGCATCTGACGAGGTTGTATGTCCTATTTCGATAGGAGTACTCATAACTTTGATGTGTCTAAGCCCTGGTTTGATTATCATTGCCCTTTTCGTAATACCTGCCTTGCGTTACGGAGATATTCTACCGCTACTGCATCCATTATTCTGGATTCCGTTTATTCTGGGAAGTATTGGCATAGCCCTGGGTGCTCTCTCCATGTTTGCCATATTGAGGATTAGGAGGATAAGGAAGGTTCCAGGTGAATTAAGGCTAAGACCAAAGAGGTGGAAGACAAAAGGATTGTGGCTCAGCATAGCAATTTTAACAGCCGGAGTTATTATCGCCGGCGCTTCGGTATTGTCAGGTCCCGTGGGG